>JACPIQ010000068.1 GCA_016188005.1 Candidatus Rokuibacteriota bacterium
GGTTGCCCTTCTTGATATAGACCGACCACTCCTCGACGACGAGCTTCACCTCGAGGCCGAGCTGCTTCCACGCCTGCTGCGCGTAGAGTGCCACCTGCTCGCGGACGGGGTTGCCCTTGTCCACCATCAGCTCGAAGGCCAACCGCTTGCCGCCCTTCTGGAGAGTGCCGTCGGGGCCGGGCTTGAATCCCGCCTCCGCCAGCAGCGCCTTGGCGCGGCCGACGTCGTAGGCATACGGCTTGAGGCTGGCGTTGAAGAACGGCCCGAACGCCCGGGCGTAGGGGCTGCTGGCCACCGGCGCATCGCCCTTCACGACGCGCTGGACGAGCAGCCCACGGTTCAGCCCGTGGATCAGCGCCTGCCGGACCAGGCGGTCGGTGAAGGGCCAGCGCGTGTTGTTGAAGGAGATGTTGAACGTGGACGGCAATTGCGTCACCTTGAAGCTGAGCTGCGGCGCGCGCTCGAGCGTCTCGCGATGGACGGACTCGACGACGGCCAGGTCCAGCTCGCCGGTCCGGAGTTGCGCCACCACCGTGTTGATGTCGGGGATGACCTTGAACACGATGGTGCGGAGCTTGGGACGGCCGTCATGGTAGTCAGGGTTGGCGTCGAGAGTGATGTGCGAGCCCTTGACCGCTTCCTTGAACTTGAACGGCCCCGTGCCGACCGGCTTCTGCGCGAAGTCCGAGAGGTCGTTGAGGTCCTTGCCCTCCAGGAGGTGCTTCGGCGCGATGACGACGTTCCACGCGAGCACGATGGGCAGCGACGCGAACGGCTGACCGAAGACGATGCGGACCGTCGCGTCGTCGACGATGTCCACCCGCTGCAGCCCCTTCAACGCGCTCCGGAACAACGCCTTGACCTTGGGGTCGACGATGCTCTCGAGCGTGAACTTGACGTCCGCCGCGGTGAGCGGCTTGCCGTCGTGCCACTTCACGCCACGCCGCAGCTTGAACTCCCACACCTTGGCGCCCTCGAGCGCCTGCCACGAGGTGGCGAGATCGCCGACCGGCTGGAGGTCGCCCGGACGGTAGCGTGTCAGGGTCGAGAAGACGACCTTGAGCACCTGCGTCGTCGGCAACTGCTGGGGCTGCGTGAATGGATTCAGCGTCACGTCGCCGATGATGGAGATGCGGAGCACGCCGGGCGGCCCTTGAGCCTCAGCAGGCGTGACCAGGGTGCCGGTGATGACCGCGAACGCCAGGGCCAGGGTCAGACATCGCGACGATGGTCGATAACTCATGTGATCCCTTTCGTTGGTGAGTGCGCCGCGTCCTCGATGATCTGCGCGGCGATGTTGCGGGCAATCTCCCCCGGGCTTCCACGCTGCCGGCGGAGTCCCAGCGGCATCACGTTCCCGCGTGCCGCGGATCGAGCGTGTCGGACAGCGCGTCGCCGAGCGCGTTGTAGGACAGCACGGTCAGCATGATCGCCGCGCCCGGGTAGAGGGCGAGACTCGGGGTCTTCCAGACGTAGTGCTGGGCGCCGGTCAGCATGTTGCCCCACGTCGGCGTCGGCGGCTGGACGCCGAGGCCGAGGTACGACAGCGCCGACTCGGTGAGCACGGCGTACGCGACGCCGAGCGTCGCCGCCACGATGAGCGAGGGCAGCGCCTGCGGCAGCAGGTGCCGCAGCAGGATGCGCGTGCGGCCCACGCCCAGGGCGCGCGAGGCGACCACGAACTCCTGCGGCAGCGTCCGCAGCACCTCGGCGCGGACCACGCGAGCGACGACCATCCACCCCGTCGCCCCGATCACCAGGACCACGTTGACGATGCTCGAGCCGAAGACGGCCAGTACGAGCAGGGCCAGGAAGAATGTGGGCACCGTCAGCATGCCGTCGGTCACGCGCATGAGGATCACCTCGACGATCCCGCCGGCCATGCCGCTGATGCCGCCGAGTGCGGTGCCGATCGCGATCGCCAGGACCATGGCCGACAGCCCGACCGCCAGGGACGTCCGCGCGCCGGCGATCAGCCGGGAGAGCACGTCGCGCCCGGTCTCGTCCGTGCCCAGCAGGTGCTCGCGCGACGGCGGGGCCATCTGATTCAGGAGGTCGATGAACTCCGGTTCGTAAGGGACGATCCACGGCGCCAGCGCGGCGGCCAGGTGCACCACGATGAGATAGCCGAGCGCGGCGACTGCCAGCCGGTTGCGGCGAAACCGGCGCCAGGGGTAGTCGGCGCCCCGCTCGCCCCGTGCCTCCGGCAGCGCGGCGCGCGGCGTCTCGGTGTCGATCCCGCCGGGCCCGCTCACCTGAGCGTGATCCTCGGGTCCACCACGCCGTAGAGCAGGTCCGTCACCAGACTGCTCGCGACGACGAGCCCCGCCACCAGCAGCGTCACGCCCATGATCACCGGATAGTCGCGCGTGATGGCCGCATCGACCGCCAGGCGTCCGAGTCCAGGCCAGGCGAAGATCGTCTCGGTGATCACCGCGCCGCCGAGGAGCCGGGGGACGAGCACGCCCAGCACTGTCAGCATCGGGATGAGCGCGTTGCGGAGCGCGTGCCGCGCGAGGAGCGAGACCTCCGGCAGACCCTTGGCGCGCGCGGTGCGGATGTAGTCCTGCGCGAGGACGTCCACCATGTTCGAGCGCACGTAGCGGGTGAGCTGCGCCAGCGGGAAGGTCGCCAGCACCAGGGCCGGCATCACGGTGTGGGCCAGCAGGTCCCCCACCGCGAAGGGCGTCCCGACCGTCACCATCCCCGACGAAGGGAGCCAGCCGAGCTGCACCGAGAAGACGATGATGAGCAGGATCCCCAGCCAGAAGATCGGGACGGAGACGCCGGCGAACGCCACCACCGTCGCGACGTAATCGAGCCACGAGTAGCGGTAGACGGCGGAGATCGTCCCGAGCGGCACGGCCAGCACGACGGCGACGACGAGCGCCGTGCCCGAGAGCAGCAGCGTGCTCGGGATCCGCTCGGCCACGAGCTGCGAGGTCGGCAGGCCGTGCTGGTAGGAGCGGCCGAAGTTCCCGCCGAGCGCGTTGCGGATCCAGCGCCCGTACTGGACCGGCAGCGGGTCGTCGAGGCCGAGCAGGCCACGCATCTCCCGCGCGACGCCGGGGTCCATGTCCGGCTGGTTGAGCAGCGCGGGCCCGCCGGGCGCGGCGTGGACGATGACGAAGATCGCCACGCTCACCACGAAGAGCACGACCACGCCATGGAGCAGCCGGCGGAGAAGATACGTCCGCACGACGCGGGATCGAGGCTAGTGTCCAGGCTCTGAACCCACGCTGACGATCACGCGGCGGGGCCGACGCGGCGTTCTCAGCATGAGGTCAAAGAGGGACACCCGCCCGTGTCATTCACGCACGCAGCACCCACCGTTTGCCACCCCGTCCGCGGTTCATGAATCGTGCGCCCTAGGTCGCGGCCGGAACGCATCCAGCCGCGAGCAGCTCGTCGATGACGCGGGCCAGGATCGAACGGGCGAGGACGGTCGGGCGGCCGGTGACCTCGACGACGATCTCGCGCATCGCTTCGTCCATGCCGACGCAGCTCATCCACACGAGGTCGGCGCGCGCGGCGGCGAGGATCTCCGCCGCTCGGCGCACGTCGTCGAGACGCTGCTCGCCGGTATAGGGCGAGGCCGACGTCACCACCGCCTCGATGCCGCGCTCCGCGAACTGCCGGTGCGCCTGCTCGATCTGTCCGGCCGAGGGCTTGATGACGCCGAGCCGCCGTCCACCGGCCAGCGCCGAGATGATCGCGGGGAAGACGCGGCCGGGGTTCACGACGAGGACGTCGGAGCGGCGTCTCGGACCCGTCGCGAAGCCGGGCGGCGATGCCGACCTCGCCAGGCCCCGGGCCGAGCGCTTCGATCTCACGCCGGCGGAGGTCATCCAGCGCGCCAGCCTGCAAGACCTCGACCGGACGCGTGAAGAACGGGGTCATGAAGGGTACGAGATCGTCGCGCGGCGCTTGACCCACAGTCACCATCCCGATGCGGTCCATGGCTGACTCCTCCCCCGACCCCGGGACCCCGCGAATGATATCTACGCTCTGCCGATGACGACCGGCTCTTGACTCGGCGTCACGGCCCGGGCAGCCATGGCGCGGGGCGCCGGCGGTCTCCGCTCCCGCTCGCGGCGCCCCGCCGCCTGCTCTTCGGATGGTGGAGGGTAAGGGATTCGAACCCTCGACCTCGGCGTTGCGAACGCCGCGCTCTCCCAACTGAGCTAACCCCCCCTGGACAGCCTCCGTATTCTACCCACGCAGGGGGGACATCACAAGCAGCGCGTCACTGGCCAGCCGGGATCCCGGGGGCCGGTGGCGGCTGCGCAGCCTTGAAGGCGTTGACCACCGCGCCGAAGAGCTCCATGGGCAGCGGGAAGAACGTCGTCGTGTTCCGCTCCGAGGCGATCTCCCTCATGGTCTGGAGATACCGGAGCTGGATGGCGATGGGATAGCGCGACAGCACGTCTGCCGCCTCGGAGAGCTTCGCGGCGGCCTGGAACTCTCCGTCCGCGTTGATCACCTTGGCGCGCCGCTCGCGCTCGGCCTCGGCCTGCTTGGACATGGCCCGCTGCATGTCCTGCGGCAGGTCGACGTTCTTCACCTCCACGGCTGCGACCTTGATGCCCCACGGCGTCGTGTGCTCGTCGATGATGCGGGTGAGCTGCTGGTTGATCTTGTCCCGCGCGGCGAGGAGGTCGTCCAGCTCCTGCTGCCCCAGCACGCTCCGGAGCGTCGTCTGAGCGATCTGGGAAGTCGCGTAGAGGAAATCCTCGACGCTGATCACGGCCTTCGCCGCGTCGAGCACGCGGAAGAAGATCACGGCGTTGACTTTCACGGAGACGTTGTCGCGCGTGATCACGTCCTGCGGCGGCACGTCCATGGTGATGGTCCTGAGGCTCACCTTGACCATCTTGTCCACGAACGGGATCAGCAGCACCAGGCCCGGCCCGGAGCCGTCGCCGCCCGGATTGAGCACGGCGCTGGCGCGACGGCCGAAGCGGAAGATGACCCCCCGCTCGTACTCCCGGAGGATCCGCACGGACGAGCCGACGACGAAGAGCACGATCACCAGCACCGGCACGATCCCGAAGATCATCTCGAAGCCGCTCATGTGCGTGTCTCCTCACGGTCCCGCCGCGGGTTGGCTGCCCTGACCACGTGGAGCGTGAGCCCCTCCACCGCCGTGATCCGTACCGTCTCGCCCACCGCCACGGGCCCGTCCCGCGTCACGGCGTGCCACAACTCGCCCTGCACGAGCACCTGTCCCTCGGGATCGAGCGCCGTCCGGGCCACGGCCGCCTCGCCCACCATGCCCGCAGCCCCCGTGCTGGGCTGCCGGTACAGGGCCCGGACACCGTAGGAGAGCGCGAAGATGAAGAGCCCTGCCGTGCTCCCCACGGTCGGGACGATGACGTACCACGAGATGCGGATCCCCGTCTCGGGAGCGTCGTAGAGCATCATCGAGCCCAGGATCATGGCGACGATCCCGCCGATGGAGAGCACACCATGGCTCACGATCTTGATCTCCGCGATGAGGAGCGCCACGCCGAAGAGGATGAGCAGCAGGCCCGCCCAGTTGATGGGCAGGCTCTGGAAGGCGAAGAAGGCCAGGATGAGGCTGATGCCGCCCAGCACCCCGGGCAGGATCACTCCGGGATTCGACAGCTCGAAGAACAGGCCCAGCATCCCGATCATCATGAGGATGTAGGCGATGTTCGGGTCGGTGATCAGCGCCAGGAAGCGGTCGCGGAAGCGCACCTCGATGCGCTTCACCGGCGCCTCGCGCGTCTGCAGCGTGACCGGACCCCGGGTGGTCTTGACGGTCCTCCCGTTCGCCTTTGCCAGGAGATCCGGGATGTTCTCGGCGACGAGGTCGACCACCCGGAGCTTCACCGCCTCGCGCTCCGTGGCCGATACGGAGGTGCGCACGGCCTTCTCCGCCCATTCGACGTTGCGCCCGCGCTCGGTGGCGATGGTGCGGGCGAAGGCGGCCGCGTCGTTCTCGACCTTCTTCATCATCTCCTTGTCGCTGCCGCCACCCACGGCCACGGGGTGCGCGGCCCCGATGTTGGTGGCCGGCGCCATGGCGGCCACGTGACCCGCCATGGTGATGAAGACCCCGGCGGAGGCCGCGCGCGCGCCGGTGGGGCCGACGTAGACGATGACGGGGATCTCGGACTTGAGGATGGCCTGCACGATGGAGCGCATGGAGCGCTCGAGCCCGCCGGGGGTGTCGAGCTGGACGATCAGTGCCTGGGATCGCTCCGCCTGGGCCCGCTCCAGCGCGCCGGCGACGAGGCGCACGGTCACGGGGGTGATGGCGCCGTCCACCTCGAGGAGGGAGACGGGAGCGGGAGGCGCCGCAAAGCCGGGCAGCGGTCCCAGCGCCACGGCCAGCCCGAGCAGAACAGACCCCCACAGCAGGCCTCGCCTCATGGCCGCCTCCCGCCGCTCATGATAGCACGCGGCAGCGCGGCTACCGGCCGAGGGCGAGCACCGACAGGAGCTCGAAGAGCAGGTTGGCGGCCAGCAGGCTCGTCACCTGGCCCGGCCCGTCGTAGGGGGGCGAGACCTCCACGACGTCGGCGCCGATCAGCGGGAGCGCGCGCAGGGCACGCACGAGCACCAGCGCCTCGTACGCGCTGAGCCCACCCACCTCCGGTGTGCCAGTGGCGGGTGCGTAGGCGGGATCCACCGCGTCGATGTCGAAGGAACAGTAGACGGGCGCGCCGCGCAGCCGCTCGAGCCGCCCGGCGACCGCCGCCACGCCGCGCTCCTTGACCTCGTCGATGCGCACGACTTCCAGCCCGTGCTCGGCGTGAAAGTCGAAGTCGCCCGGCCCTCGCAGCGGGCCCCGGATGCCGATCTGCAGCACTCGGCGGCCATCCACGAGCCCCTCTTCGACCGCCCGCCTGAAGGTGCTGCCGTGGAAGTGGCGGGAGCCACCGTACTCGTCCCAGGTGTCGGGGTGCGCGTCGAAGTGCACGAGACCCAGCGGCCCGTGCTGCCGCCGGAGCGCCCGGAGGATGGGCAGCGTGACCGAGTGATCGCCGCCCACTCCGAGCGGGATGACCCGGGCCGCCGCCAGCCGGTCCACTTCCAGCTCGATCGCCTCGAAGGTGCGCTCGATGGAGATGGGGGCCACGTCCACGTCCCCGTAGTCCGCTACCCTCAGCCGCTCGAAGGGGGACACCCCGAGCGCGGGGTTGTAGGTGCGGATCAGCGAGGACTGCTCCCGGATGTGGCGCGGGCCGTGGCGCGCCCCCGGCCGGTAGGATGTGCCGCCGTCGTAGGGAAGCCCGACGATCGCCACGTCCAGCGCGGCCGGGTCCCGCAAGTAGGGCAGCCGCATGAAGGTCGCCGGCTGGCCGAAGCGAGGCGAGTGAAGCGCGTCCCGCGGCGCCGGTCGGCCCTCGTCCACGTTGCCCTCACCCGCCTCGCGTCACAGCTCGGCCTGGAGCGTGGACACCGCTCGAGCGAGGCACTCCACCTCGCCGGCGGTGTTGTAGACGGAGAAGCTCGCCCGGAGCGTACCGACGATTCCCAGGCGCCGCATCAGGGGCTGGGCGCAGTGGTGCCCCGCTCTGACGGCGATCCCCGACTCGTCGAGGATGGCCGCGCCGTCATGAGGGTGGATGCCCGCGACGTTGAACGCCACCACGGCCCCCCGCGGCTCTGCCGCCGGCGGGCCGTAGAGCGTGACGCCGGGGATGGCCGCCAGCGCCTCCTGGGCGAGCCGCGTCAGCTCCTGCTCGTGGGCGGTCACGCGCGGCATACCGAGCTTGCCGAGATATTCTACCGCCGCCGCCAATCCCACCGCCTCCGAGATCGGTGGGGTGCCGGGCTCGAAGCGCCATGGCAGGTCGTTCCACCGGGCGCGGTCGATCCACACCTCCTTGATCATCTCTCCCCCGCCCCAGGCGGGCTCCAGCCGCTCCAGCACCTCGTGGCGCCCGTAGAGCACGCCGATCCCCGTCGGCCCCAGCATCTTGTGCCCCGAGAAGGCGTAGAAGTCGGCGCCGAGCCCGGGAAGGTCCAGCGCCAGATGGGGCGCGGCCTGGGCTCCGTCCACGAGCAGAAGGGCGCCCGCTGCATGGGCCGCTTGCGCCATGTCCGCCACGGGGTTGACCGTGCCGAGGACGTTGGAGACGTGAGTCACGGCCACGATGCGGGTGCGCCCGCCGAGGAGTCGGCTGAAGGCGTCGAGGTCCAGGTGACACCCGTCCGACACTGGCACCGCCCGGAGCGCGACGCCCCGATCGCGGCAGACCAGCTGCCACGGGATCAGGTTCGAGTGGTGCTCCATCTCGGTGACCAGCACCTCGTCGCCCGGCGCGAGCGTGCGCCCCATGACCTGGGCCACCAGGTTGATCGCCTCCGTCGTCCCGCGGGTGAAGACGATCTCCTCGCGGGCGCGCGCGCCGATGAAGGCACGGACGGCGTCGCGGGCACCCTCGTACAGCTCCGTGGCCTCCTCGCCCAGCGTGTGGATGGAGCGGTGGACGTTGGCGTGGCTCTGCTCGTAGTAGCGCTGGATGGCCTCGATCACCTGGCGCGGCTTCTGGCTGGAGGCGGCGGAGTCGAGGTACGCGACGGGGTGGCCGTGCACCATGCGGGACAGGATGGGGAAGTCGGGCCGGCAGCCCTCGCCCAGGGTCATGGCGCTCATCGGGGGGGCGGCGTCTCCCCGCCCGAGAGGGCGGCCTGGAGGACGGAGATGGGGAGGGTGACGCAGCGCATCCGCGTGGGACGGATCTCCGCCTCCAGGCGCTCGAGGACGGCGGCCGCCGGGACCGCGGCCGCCTGGTCGGTGGCCCGGCCCACCACCATCTCCAGCAGCACGTCCGCCGAGGCGGCGCAGATGGCGCAGCTGTCGCCGTGGTGGCGGGCATCCGACAGCGTGCCGTTCACGATGCGGCACTCGATGCGGATCCGATCCCCGCAGAGGGGATTCACGTCCTCGAAGGCGCCCTGGGGCTCCGCGATCCGGCCGCGGAAGCGCGGGTGACGGAAGCGGTCGCGGATCACCGTGCTGTAGACCACGGCGCTACTCCGGCAGCTCGCCGCGCGCCGCCGTCTTGCGGTACGGCGGGAAGCGAAAGGCGCTGTCCTGTGACAGAAGACCTCCGAGGCCGAGAGCGGCCAGCTGGGCGTTGCCGATGGGTTCGCCGGCGAGAAGCCGCGGCAGGATGAGGTCGAAGGTCGTGGCCTGGGAGAACATGCCGCACGTGGGCATGCCGAGTACCGGGCGGCTCATCGCCTCGCCGACGAACAGCAGGCTGCCCGGGTGCGCCGGCACCCCCACCCGCTCCATCCGCCCGCCGGCAAGCCCGATGCCGAGGAAGACCGGATCGAGCGGATCGAGCGCGCTGGCCCCGGCGACGATCACGAGCTCCGCACCGGCCTCCACCAGCGCCGTGATCTCCCCGCCCACCGCGCGCGCGTCGCCCCCCGAGTAGCGCACCGGCAGCAGACGGGAGCCGAACCAGTCCACCTTCTCCCGCAGCACCGCCTCGAACCTCGCGCGCTGGCGGGCGTCCAGGGTCTCGCGCGTGACGGCGCCGATGGCGTGCGGGGCGAACGGCAGGACTCCCAGCAGTCCGCCAGCTCCCCGCGTGCACTCCTCGACGCGCTTCACCACCTGCTCGGCGATGGCCAGCGGAATCACCTTCGCCCGGGCGACGATCTCGCCTGCCTCCACCGGCTGGAGATCGTAGAGGGTGAACACCGCGATGCCGGGCTCTGCATTGACCAGCGCGAGCGCAGCCTCGCGGACCCGCAGCAGCCCGCGATGCGCGGCGGCGAGCGTCCACTGCCCGCCGCTATAGCCCTTCACCTCGACCCCCTCCCCCACCGCCGCCTGCGCCAGCCGCGCCCCGGCCGGCTCCTCGTGCAGATCTCCAGCCTCGAGCTCGAGGAGATGCACTTCCTCCCACGGCAGGGTCAGGAGCAGCCCCGCGGCCGCGACGTCCAGGGTCTGGCCCTTGCGGATGGCGACGCGCCCCTCGCCGTCCCGCACGTCGTGACAGGCGATCCTCCCCTCCAGCGCCCCTGCCGCAGCCTCGTCCCTTCGCAGGGCCATCGGCTTCATCTAACCATCTCGCTTGAATGTGGATGACTTCGGGCTGCGGTTGGGCCTCTTCGCCCTGTCGGGCTCATCGGGGCGTCGACTCCACCGGGGCCTCTTCGCCCCTTCGGGACCCTCTCCACCTCGCCTGACCGTGGATGACTCCACCGTGCGGTTGGGCCTCTTCGCCCTGCCGGGCTCATCGGGGCGCCGACTCCACCGGGGCCCTCTCCACCTCGCCTGACCGTGGATGACTCCACCGTGCGCCCCGCGCCTCTTCGCCCTGTCGGGCTCTGTCCATCTCGCCTGAACCTGGAAGACTCCACGTTGCCCCCGGGCCTCTTCGGGCCTCCGGCCCTCATCGGGGCGCCCGGCCGACCTTCTCCGACAGGGGGAGGCCGGTGGCGCTGTGCTGGACCGCCACGACCTCGGCCATGATGGCCAGCGCGATCTCGGGCGCCGAGCGGGCGCCGAGATCGAGCCCGATGGGCACCCGCACGCGCGCCAGCTGAGCCTCGCCCAGCCCCTCCTCGCGGAGCAGGTTCAGGATCGCCGCGCCGCGCCGCGTGCTTCCCAGGAGTCCGATGTAGCCGACCTCCGTGCCCAGCGCGTGCCGCAGCACGGGCAGGTCGTACTTGTAGTCGTGGGCCACCAGCACCAGCGCCGTGCTCGGGACCAGCGGGACCTCTCGGACGAGATCCGAGGGAATGCCGATCCTGAGCTCGTCGACGTCGGGGAAGCGCTCGGGCGTTGCGAAGCGCGGCCGCCCGTCCACCACGATGGTCCGGAAGCCGAGGGTCCGCGCCAGGGCCACCAGCGGCATGGCCACATGCCCCGCCCCCACGACCGCCAGGATGGCGGGCGGCGCCAGCACCTCCGCGAAGGCCCGCACCCCTTCCAGGAACAGCGTGCGCGATGCGCCGGCACGCAGCGCCGCCCCGGCCTCGCCGGCGAAGCGGCGGTCCAGGAACGGCTCGCCGAGGCTGCCCTCGATCTCGCCAGAGTCCAGCACGAGGAGCTTGGCGCCGGCGCCGGGCGGATCGAGCCGCGTCACGATGGCGGCGCGCCCGCCGCGGCCCGCATGAGCGCGCGCCCTCTCGTAGAAGGCCAGCGTGTCGTCACCCGGGCGATCCAGCGCGACTGGCTCGACGAACACCTCGATGGTCCCCCCGCAGGTGAGGCCGATCTCCCAGGCCTCCTCGTCGCCCAGGTCGAGCTCCAGCAGTCGCGGCGCATTCCGCCCGAGCACGGCGGCTGACTCCTCGATGACCTGGGCGTCCACGCACCCCCCGATGGTGACGGATCCGAGAATCCGCCCCCCCTCGCCCACCAGCATCTGCGCTCCTTCCTTCCTGGGGGTCGTCCCACGGGTGTTGACCAGCGTCGCCAGCGCCACCCGGCCCTCCGCCCGGCGGAGCCGCGCGATGTGCTCGAGGAACTCGCTCACGGTCGGCTCACCTCAGCGTGAGATGCCCCGCGAGGTCACGCAGGCTCGCGAGGTTGTGGGCCGCGGCGAAGTGGTCCACGAGGGGCAGCGCCGCGGCCATGCCGCGCGTCAGCGGCTCGTAGGAGGGGTTGCCCAGCAAGGGGTTCAGCCAGATCAGTCGCCCTGCCTTCCGCTTGAGGGCCAGCATCTCGCCCGCCAGCGCCTCCGGCTCTCCCGTGTCCCAGCCATCGGAGAGCAGGATGACGATGCTCTGCCGGCTGAGCAGGTGCCCCCAGCCGGAGTTGAACTCGCGCAGGCTGTCACCGATTCGAGTGCCTCCGGACCAGTCGCGCACCTCGGTGAGCTGGCGGAGCGCCCCCTTGTAGGACAGGCCCCGGAGGTGCTCGGTGACGCGCGTGAGCCGCGTGGCGAAGGTGAAGGTCTCGACACGCCCGAAGACGTTCTGGAGCGCGTAGAGGAACTGGAGCAGGAAGCGGCTGTAGAGGTCCATGGAGCCAGAGACGTCGCAGAGGAGGACGAGCCGCACCTTCCGGCGCCGACGCTCCCGCCGCCTCAGCTCGACCAGCTCCCCCTTCATCACGTTGGCGCGGATGCTCCGGCGCAGGTCCACCACGCCTCCGCGCTTCACCGGGCGCCGCCGCCGGCTCATCCGCCGTGCCAGCCGCCTGGCGATCAGCACCGTCACGCGCGCCACCTCGTCGAGCTGGTCCGAGGGAAAGGAGGAGAAGTCCCGCTCCATCAGCACCTCCTGCGGGCTCGTCCCGGGAACCTCGAGAGGCTCGCCGTCCTCCGCCCCCTCTTCCTCCCACCCCTCCAGCCCGAGCGCAATCTCCTGACGTCCCCCGCTCTCGGCAGAGCCGGGGACGGGGTCCTCCTCCCGCGGCGAACCGGAGGCTGGCGCCGCACTGACCAGCCCCTCGAGCCCCTGCCCCTCCGCGGCGCGGAAGGTCCAGAAGGCATCGAAGCAGCGGTCGAAGGCTGGCAGCTCCTCGCGGCGGGCCACCAGCACCGTCCTGAGGGCCAGGCGCACCTCGCCGCGGTCGAGCACGTTCACGATCTCCAGCGCCCGGACCGCATCCATCAGCTCGGACACAGTGACCTGGAGCCCCGCGCCGCGCAGCATCCGGCCGAAGGCGAGGGTGGCCGTCATCAGGTCCCGCGGAGCTTGCACGGGACGGACTACCCCTCGACGGGCAGGAAGCGCTTGAGGCCGGCGGTGTCCAGCTCGCGCTTCACGCGCCTGATGTCCTCCGGGTCCTTGAGCACGCAGCCGAGGGTCTCTGCCACCAGGTCCTCGTCCAGGTGGTCGGCGTGCAGCGATGAGAGCGCCTGCGCCCAGTCCAGCGTCTCCGCCACGCCCGGGAGCTTGGCGAGCCTGACCGTGCGGAGCGTCTCCATGAAGCGCGAGATCTCGCGGGCCAGGCGCTCGTTGACGCCGGGCACCTTGCGCGTGACGATGCGGACCTCCTTGTCGAAGCCGGGGAAGTCCACCCAGAGATACAGGCAGCGCCGCCGGAGGGCATCCGACAGCTCACGGTTCCGGTTCGAGGTCAGGATCACGTAGGGGGGGTGCGTGGCCTTGATCGTGCCCAGCTCCGGGATCGTCACCTGGAAGTCGGAGAGGACCTCGAGGAGGAAGGCTTCCAGCTCCTCGTCGCCCCGATCGATCTCGTCGATGAGCAGCACCGGAGCCTGGCCGTTCTGCGTGATCGCCTGCAAGAGCGGGCGCCGGATCAGGAAGGGCTCGGAGAAGATCGCCGCCTCCTTGTCCTTGAGGGAGTGCGTCGTGCTCTCCTCGAGCTTGATGTGCAGAAGCTGCTTGGGGTAATTCCACTCGTACAGCGCCTGGTTCGCGTCGAGCCCCTCGTAGCACTGCAGGCGAATGAGCCGCGTGGCGAGCATGCGGGCCATGACCTTGGCGACCTCGGTCTTGCCCACCCCCGCGTGCCCCTCGATCAGGAGCGGCTTCCTGAGCGTCATGGCCAGGTGCACCGACGTGGCGATGGCCGCGTCGGTGACGTAGTCGGCGCCTTCCATCAGCTCCTCGATCCGTTTGATCTCCGCCCTCATGGCGTTTCCATCTTACACCGGCGGCGCGCTCGGCCTGAGCCTCTCGTAGTCCCCGGGCGTGTCGAGATCCTCGGGCATGGGCAGGTCGAAATCCACCAGCGTCACCCTCGCCGGATCCCGGTCCACCACGCAGCGGCCTCCCTGGTCGCCGCCCAGTGCCAGGAGCTCGGAGAAGAGCGCGGCCGAGAAGAGCACGGGGTTGCCCCGGGCGCCCCGGTAGCGGGGAGCCGCGACGGGCCGGCCGCTCTCCCTGAATGCCCGGAGCAGCGCGGGAATCACTTCGCCCGGGACCGTCGGCTGGTCGCCCAGCGCGACCAGGGCCGCCGCCGTTCCAGGGACGAGCGCGCGAATGCCGGCCTCGATGGAACCGGCCTGGCCGGCCTCGGGATGAGCGTTCACCACGAGCCGGGCCCCGAGGCCCTCGAGCGCGGCCTCGATGTCGGAGGGCGCGGGCCCCACCACCACGAGGATATCGTCGAGCCCGGACGACGCAACGCGCTCGACAGTTCTTCGGATCAGTGGCCTGCCGCCCCAGTCCAGAAAGAGCTTCGCCTGCCCCATGCGGCGCGACAGCCCCGCGGCGAGGACGATTCCGGCGATCACGGCTCGGTGTCCAGGACCTCACGCACCTTCGCCGCCAGGCCGGGCGGGGAGAACGGTTTCTGGAGCAAGGCCGTGCCGGGCTCGAGGACCCCCTGCAGGCCAGGCGTGTCGTGGGTGTAGCCGGACATGTAGAGCACTCTCATCCCCGGGCGAAGCCGCGTCAGCTGCTCCGCCAGCGCCCGCCCGCTCATCCTGGGCATGACCACATCCGTCAACAGCAGGTCGATGGGCCCGGCATGCGCCTCGCTGATCTCGAGCGCCTGCGCCCCGTCCCGGGCGGCGAGCACGGCGTACCCAGCCGCCCGCAGGATCTCCCGGCCGAGATCGAGCAAGGGCTCCTCGTCCTCGACCAGGAGGATGGTCTCGGCGCCCGACGTGCGCTGCGCCTCGGCGGGAACCGGCGTCTTCGGCTGGACGACCTCCTCCACCCGCGGCAGGAAGATCTCGAACCTCGTGCCCCGGCCGGGCTCGCTCTCGACCCAGATGAACCCCTCGCTCTGCTTGACGACACCGTACACTGTCGCGAGCCCCAGCCCGGTCCCCCGGCCCACCTCCTTCGTCGTGAAGAAGGGCTCGAAGATACGGGCCTGGGTGTCGCGGTCCATCCCGTGCCCCGTATCGGCCACCGCGAGCCTGACGTACGGGCCGATCCGGGCCTCCGGGTGGCGGTCGAGGAACGCCGCGTCGATCTGGGCATTCGCGGTCTCGATGGTGAGGGTCCCACCGCCGGGCATGGCGTCGCCGGCGTTCACGGCCAGGTTCATGATCACCTGCCCGATCTGGGCTGAGTCGGCCTTGACCCGGCCGAGCCCCGGGTCCAGAGAGTAGCGGATTTCGATCTGCTCTCCGATCAGCCGGCGCAGCAGCCGCCCCGTGCTCTCGATGGTCGCGTTGAGGTCCAGCACCATCGGCGTGAGAACCTGCTTCCGGCTGAAGGCCAGCAGCTGCTGGGTGAGGCTGGCGGCCCGCTCCGCCGTCTGCCGAATGAGCTCCACGTTGCGCCGCGCGCCGTCGTCGAGCGAGGGCCTTGCCGCCAGCAGCTCGCTGCGCCCGGTGATGACCGTCAGCAGGTTGTTGAAGTCGTGAGCCACTCCGCCGGCCAGCCGCCCGACCGCCTCCATCTTCTGCGCCTGACGGAGCTGCGCCTCGAGCCCCGCCCGCGCGGCCTCGGCGCGCCGGCGCTCGCTGATGTCCCGGAGGATCAGGGTGTAAGCGGTCTCGCCCCGGTGCTTCCACGTCGACACGGCCAGCTCCACCGGGACCTCCGTCCCGTCCTGCCGGAGGCCTTCCAGCTCCACCGTGGACTGCCACGCCGCCGACGTCCCCGCGCCGCCCGCGCCCTCGAGCAGACGGGCGGTGAACGGCTCCCGGGACGCCTCCGCGATCAGGCGGACGACCGGCGTGCCGAGCACGTCGTGCTCGGTCCAGCCGAAGATCGCGCGCGCCCCGCCGTTCCAGGACAGGATGCGCCCCGCCGCGTCGGCCAGGATGATGCCGTCGCCGGCCGACTGCGTCACGGAGCGGAAGCGCGCCTCGCTGAGCTCCAGCGCCCGCAGTGGCAGGGTCCGCAGGAAGAAGAACACTCCCCCGCTCACCACGAGGCCGAGGATCCCCACCGCCCCCGCGCCGATGAGGAGAGGACGCAGGGACCGGACACTCTCGGTGCGGCCGACGACGACCCCGGCGTCCCGCAAGTTGGCGCTCCGGACCATGACCGGCCTGGGCGCCGGGATCGCCGTCTCCAGGATCAACCGGTTGCCGGGCCCGACGACTCGCCGTCGCACCGGGTCGCCCGGGACCCTGCGATGCGAGATCGCGTCCTCGATCCTCACGAGCTGGTACTGCCATGTGTCGGGGCTTTCCACGATGAGCTCACTGAGGATCGTCGCGTTGATCTCGGCATCGGTCTGGACCAACCCGGCCTGGTACTGATACGAGAGCGCGAGGTAGGTGCCCGGCAGCCCGAGCGCGATGACGACGGCGAGCACGGCCGCGATCCGGCCGCCGACCCGGACTACGGTGGCGTCGGACCCGGGCATGGGCGATTCTCCTGGGCCGGATCCGTCACCGGACCCAGTACCCCAGGCGGGAAAGGATCTCGCGGCCGGGCGCCGACCCCGCGAACTCCAGGAAACGCCGCGCGCGCGGTGAGGGCGTCCGGGGCGTCACCAGGTAGAAGGTCTTGACGTACGGGTAGGAACCGTCGGCGATGGCCCTCTGGCTGGGCGGGACGCCGTTGATCGAGAGCGCCTTGAGCGGGCGCCGCTCGGAGAGGATCAGGGCCAGCGTCAAGGTGCCGAGCGCTCCGGGGATCGCCTCGATGGCCTCGGCGCTGTCCTGGTCCGTGGCCGCCATCTTCAGCCCGGGACGGCCATGGGCGGCGGTGACCGCCCGCTCCATCTCGCGGGACATCCTCTTGAGGCTGTCGCTGTCGGAGTCGCCTGGAGGGCGCAGGATCAGTCGCAGCCGGCTCCCGTCGGGCCAGTTCAGGGTCCGGCCGGCGTAGATGTTCACCAGCTCCGGGAGCGTGAACCCGGGGACAGGGTTCGTGCTGGAGGTCGCGAAGACGAACGGCGTCCTGCCCAGCTCCACGCCGCTGAGCCCCTGCTCGGACTCCGCGGGCGTGACCGCCTGGGCGCTCACCGCGATGTCAAGAACCGCCGCCAGCAGCGCCGTCTTGGCGCCACGGCTACCCAGCCGGGTGAGGATCTCGACCCGGCTGTGATCGGGGGTTTTCTGGAAGGCCTCCGCGAGGATCTCGATCGAGCGCACGGCTCCCCCGGTGCCGCCGACCTTGATCGTTTCCTGGGACGAGACGGCGCCGACCGGGACCCACGCCAGGAGAGCGACGGCGCAGACCGTCGCCCGGAACACCCGGGGCCTCCAGCTCACTCAGCCGCTTCTCGAGAGGCCAGAAGCCATGGGTCGGAGCATCGGCGGGGACCCGTCACCCCCGCGCGGCTACTTCCTGGCCGCGGCCTCGATGGCCCGCTTCGCGAAGACCCTGAGCAGGTGCTGCTTGTACTCCACCGAGCCCTGGAGGTCGGCCTGCACATCCACCCCCTCCGGCGCTCGCTCGGCGGCCGCCTGGATCGTCGCCGTGTCGAGCGTCTTCCCCTGGAGCGCGGCCTCCACGCCCCTGGCGCGCACGGCCCGGGTGCCGGCACCGGTGATGCCGATGCCGGCCTTGCCGACCTTGCCGCCGTCGAGCGTGAGCACGGCGGCCACGCCCACCACGGCGAAGCGCGAGGCCGGGTGCGGGAACTTCAGGTACGCGCAGCCCACGCCCGGGCCGCAGACGGGGACCCGGACCTCGCTCAGGATCTCGTCGGGCCCCACCGCCGTCGTCATGAGCCCCTTGAAGAAGTCGTCGGCCTTGACCGTCCGCCGGCCCCTGGCACCCTCGAGGACCATCTCGGCGCTGAGCGCGATGATCGTCGCCGGATAGTCGGCCGCCGGGTCGGCGTGAGAGAGGCTCCCGCCGATGGTCCCGAGGTTGCGCACCATGGGGTCGCCGATCTGGGCCGCAGTCTGGGCCAGGACGGGGCACCTGCCCTTGACCACCGGAGAGGATTCGACGGCCCAGTGGGTGGTCATGGCACCGATCACCAGCGTGCCGCCCTCCTCCTTGATCCCGGCGAGCCCCGGGACCTTTCGCAGATCCACGAGGTGCGCCGGCCGCGCCAGCCTGAACTTCATGGCCGGCAGGAGGCTGTGACCCCCAGCCAGGAGCTTGGCCTCCTCCTTGTACTTGCCGAGGAGATCGAGGGCTTCCTTCAGCGTACCGGGCGTGTGGTAGTCGAACTGGGCTGGATACATGCGCTCCTCCCCCTTACTTCCGGGACCTGGCGGCCTGAACGGTCTTCCAGACGCGCTCGGGCGTGAGTGGCATGGCCTCGAAGTGATCCACGCCGAGCCCCGACAGCGCGTCCACCACCGCATTGACGACGGCGGGCGTGGACGCGATGGTACCGGTCTCCCCCGCACCCTTGATGCCCAGCGGGTTCACCGGCGTCGGGGTCTCGGTGCGGTCGGTCTCGTAGAGCGGCAGCATGTCGGCCTTGGGCATCGCATAGTCCAGCATGCTCCCGGTGAGGAGCTGGCCCGACTGGTCGTCGTACACCGCACCCTCCCAGAGCGCCTGGCCGACCCCCTGGGCGATGCCGCCGTGGACCATGCCGTCCACGATCATCGGGTTGATCACGTTTCCAACATCGTCCACCGCCAGGTAGCGGAGAATCTTGACGTGGCCGGTGTCCGGGTCCACCTCGACCACACAGGCATGCGCCCCGAAGGGGAAGCAGAAGTTCGCCGGGTCGTAGAAGCTCGTCTCCTCGAGCCCGGGCTCGAGGCCGTCCGGATAGTTGTGGGGCACGTAGGCTGTCAGCGCCACCGCGCCGAAGGGCACCGCCTTGCCGGGCGCGCCGCGCACGGAGAACTGCCCGCCGGCGTACTCGATGTCGCCGGGGGAGGCCTCGAGGAGATGCGCCGCGATCTTCTTGCCCTTCTCTTTGATCTTGTTGAGCGACATCAGGAGGGCGGTGCCGCCTACCGCGGCCGAGCGGCTGCCGTAGGTGCCCATCCCGAAGGGCACCTTCCCGGTATCCCCATGGACCACCTCCACGTCGTCCATGGGGATGCCGAGCTGGTCGGCCACCAGCTGGGCGAAGGTCGTCTCGTGCCCCTGCCCGTGGGAGTGCGAGCCCGTGAACACCGAGACCTTCCCCGTCGGGTGCACGCGCACGACGCCCGACTCGTACAGGCCGGCGCCCGCACCCAGCATCCCGACCACCTTCGAGGGCGCGATACTGCACGCCTCGATGTAGGTCGAGAAGCCGACGCCGATGAGCCGCCCCTGCTTCCGCGCCGCCGCTTGCTCCGCGCGAAACTTCTCGTAGTCCAGCGCCGCCAGCAGCTTGTCGAAGGTGGGGCCGTAGTTGCCGCTGTCGTAGTTCACCACGACCTTGGTCTGGTAGCCGTTGGCGAACTTCGGGATGAAGTTCCGGCGCCGGATCTCCGCGGTGTCCATCTTGAGCGCGGCGGCCCCGGCCTCGATCATGCGCTCCAGCAGGTAGGATGCCTCCGGCCGTCCGGCGCCCCGGTAGGCGTCCACGACGACGCTGTTGGTGTAGACACCCGTGACCGCGCAGTGGATGGCACCCATCTCGTAGACGCCGTTGAGGAGCGTCCCGTACAGATAGGTCGGCACGGCCGGGGCGAAGGTCGAGAGGTAGGCGCCGAGATTGGCCGTGGTCCTGACGCGCAGCCCCAGGATCTTGCCCTCCCGCGACAGCGCCAGCTCGGCGGCGGTGACGTGATCGCGCCCCTGGGCGTCCGTCAGGTAGGCCTCGCGCCGCGTGGAGGTCCACCGGATGGGCCGCTGCACCCGCCGGGCCGCCCACGCCAGGACGATCTCCTCGTTGTAGACGAAGATCTTCGACCCGAAGCCGCCGCCCACGTCGGGCGCGATGACACGCACCTTGTGCTCGGGAAGGCCCAGGACGAAGGCCGTCATGAGCAGCCGGTGGACATGCGGGTTCTGGGACGTGATCCAGATCGTGAGCTCGTCGGTGGCGGCGTCATAGCGGGCGACGCTGGCGCGCGGCTCCATGGCATTCGCCACGAGCCGCTGGTTCACGATGCGCTTCTTCACCACCACCGGGGCCGACTTGAAGGCGGCCTCCGTGGCAGCCGCATCGCCGATCTGCCACTCGAAGCAGATGTTGTTCGGGGCCTCCTTGTAGGGCTGCGGCGCGCCCGGGGCGGTGGCCTTCTCGGTGCTCGTGACGGAGGGCAGCGGCTCCCAGTCCACCACCACCTTCTCCGCCGCGTCCTGGGCGGCGACCTGGCTGTCGGCGATGACGACCGCTACCGGATCGCCGACGTGGCGGGCCACGTCCGAGACCAGGGGCATGTGCGGAACGACCTTGATGTCTTCTTTCAAGTCGAGCGGGAGCCCGGCCTGCTTGAGCTTGTCCACGCCGGCCTTCATGAGCAGCCACCCGCAGGGCAGCGAGCCCACGCCGGTCAGGTCCTGTCCCGTGAACACGTCCACGACGCCCGGGTGAGCCTTCGCCGCGCTTGTGTCGATCCGCCGGATGCGCGCATGGGCATGCGGGCTCCGGACGAAGGCGGCGTAAGTCATGCCCGGCAGCTTCAGGTCGTCCGTGTAGTTGCCCTTGCCGGTGATGAAGCGGGGGTCCTCCCGGCGCTTGATGCTCGAGCCCATCAGTCTCGCGGTGGCCATGGTGGAGATCCCTCCTACCGCTTCGCCATCTTCTCGGCGGCGTACTGGATGGCCTTGACGATGTTGTGGTAGCCCGTGCAGCGGCAGAGGTTGCCCTCCAGCTGGTGGCGGATCTCGGCCTCGGAGGGATTCGGGTAGCGCTGGAGCAGCTGGGCGGCCGACATGATCATGCCTGGCGTGCAGAAGCCGCATTGCAGTCCGTGCTTCTCCCAGAAGCCTTCCTGGATGGGGTGGAGCTGCCCATCCCTGGCCAGCCCCTCGATGGTGGTGATGGTGGCCCCGTCGGCCTGCACGGCCAGCAGCGTGCAGGACTTCACCGCCGCGCCGTTCAGGTGGATCGTGCAGGCCCCGCACTGGCTGGTGTCGCAGCCCACATGCGTGCCCGTGAGCCCCGCCAGCTCCCGGATGAAGTGCACCAGGAGCATCCGCGGCTCGACCTCGTGGGAATAGCTCACGCCGTTGATCGTCATGGTGACTTTCGTTTTCACCGCGGGGACCTCCTCGCTGGGCCGACGGTTCAGTGGCTTGGGAAAAGCGCCCCTCACCCTATGCCGTGCCTGGGCCGGATGTCAAGAGCCGGCGCCCCTCGGCCCGGGCCGCGTCGAGCACCTCGCGCACGGGCAGGCCTCTGTCCCGGGCAATCTGCCGCACCTCGTCGAACTCGGGCGTCACCGTGACCACCCGGTCGCCCAGGCGCGAGACCTTGAAGGCCAGTGCGCCGTACGACGTCTCCAGCCTCACCAGCTCGCGCGGGAGCCGCTGGCGCTGCCAGGCCGCCCAGCGAACGCCGATGGTGGTGGACTCCTGAAAGAGCGCCCGCGCGACCGCCCCGACGTCGCCCTGCTCGCAGAGGGCCGTGAGGACCACGCCGGGGCGGCTCTTCTTCATCAGGACGGGGGTGAGGTACACATCCAGCGCCCCCGCGGTGAAGAGCCGCTCCATCAGGGGCTCCCAGAGCTGGGGGGACATGTCGTCCACCGTGGTCTCGACCTGGAACACCGTCTCCGTCGCGACCCCCATCGGGTCGGGCGGCGCGGCCCCTTCCCCCACGAAGAGCCGGATCACGTTCGGCGTGTCGAGGTCCATGCTGCCCGCGCCGTAGCCCACGGCGGAGACGGTCATGGCGGGCATGGCCCCGGCCCCCGCGGCCAGCGTCGTGAGGATCGCCGCCCCCGTGGGGGTCACCAGCTCCCGCTTGACCCCGGTGTCCACCACCGGGAAGCCGCGAAGCAGCTCGGCGGTCCCAGGCGCGGGCACCGGGACCTGGCCATGCGGCCCGCCCGCCATGCCGCCGCCCAGCGGCAGGGCCGAGCAGTGCAGCACCTCGATTCCCAGCAGGTGGAGGCCCAGGCAGGCCCCGGTCACGTCCACGATCGCGTCCACCGCCCCCACGTCGTGGAAGTGCACCTCGTCCACGCTCACCCCATGCACGCGCCCCTCGGCCTCGGCCAGCCGCGTGAAGATCCGCGCGGCGTGGTCCCGGACGGGTCCCGGCAGCGCGCTGCGTTCCAGGATGCCGAGGATGACGGCCAGGCTGCGGTGCGGGTGGACGTAGGAGCCGTGGGGGCGCTCGTGGGCGTGACCGGGCCCGTCGTCGGGGCCGTGGCCGTGGTCGTGGACATGGACGTCCACCTTCGTCGCCCGGAAGGCGCCTTTCATCACGTCGCGCCGCTCGAGGGAGTAGCCGCCGAGGTCGAGCCCCGCCAGTCCGTCGCGAAGCGCCTCGAAGGACAGCCCGGCGTCCACGAGGGCGCCCAGGATCATGTCCCCCGACGCCCCGCTCGGGCAGTCGAAGTACGCCAGCTTCATCCATGTTCAACATGCCTGGCGGCATGTTGACCGTGGGCGAGAGAAACGGGGCATTCCGCCGGCGCCATCTAGGAGGGCCCGGGCCGCTTCCCGATCCCGCGGAGCATCTCGTTGGCGCTGCCGCTGCGGAAGCCCTCGAGGTCCAGCGTGACGTAGGCGTAGCCCAGCGCGCGGAAGCGGGCGACGATGCCCTCGCGCAGCCCCGCCTGCCACAACCGCTCCATCTCCGGGAGCGGCAGCTCGATCCGGGCCAGCCGGTCGTGGTGGCGCACCCGGAACTGGCTGAAGCCGAGCGCCCGGAGGAAGGCCTCGGCCTCGTCCACCCTGCGGAGCTTCTCCGCGGTGATCGGGTCGCCGTACTGGAAGCGGGACGACAGGCACGCGAAGGACGGCTTGTCCCAGGTTGGGAGCCCGGCCTCGCGCGAGAGGACCCGCACCTCCTCCTTCCACAGCTCGGCCTCGATGAGCGGCGCCCGCACGCCCTTCTCTCTCGCCGCCTCCATGCCGGGACGGTGGTCGCCGAGATCGTCCATGAGGGCGCCGTAGACGATGGGCAGTCCCCCGTGCTCGCGCCCGATGGCCTCGAGGCGTGTGAAGAGCGTGTCCTTGCAGAAGAAGCACCGGTCGGGCGCGTTCCGCGCGTAGTCGGGATTGTCGAGCTCGCGCGTCTGCACCACGGTGTGCGGCAGGCCGATGAGAGCGGCGAGCCGCCGGGCCTCGGCCAGCTCGGAGGAGGGGTAGGTCTCCGAGTCGGCTGTGACCAGCAGCGCCCGCTCACCCACCGCTTCTTTCGCCGCCCAGCCCAGAAAGGTGGAGTCCACGCCGCCCGAGAAGGCCACGATGAGGTGGTCCAGGGCTCGGAGAATGCCCAGGAGCCGCTCGTACTTCTCCGCCAGCGGGGCTGCCGTCGTCATCGGTCGAAGTGCACCATCTCCTGGAAGACCCTGTAGCGCCCCTCGATCTCGGCCGCGTCGAGCCGCTTGAGCCGCTCCAGCGAGAAGTCCTCCACCGTGAAGGAGGCCATGACCGCGCCGTGCACCATGGCGCGCCGGAGGGAGGTCCCATCCGTGAGGCCGCGCTGGGCGAGATAGCCCATGAAGCCGCCGGCGAAGGTGTCGCCTGCGCCGGTCGGATCGAAGACCGACTCCAGCGGGTAGGCCGGAGCGAAGAAGAAGCGGCCTTCGGCGACCATGAGGGCGCCGTACTCGCCGCGCTTGATCACGATCACCCGGGGCCCCAGGTCCACGATGGCGCGCGCGGCCTTGATGAGGTTGGGCTCGCGTGCCAGCATCCGCGCCTCGGCGTCGTTGATGAGGAGCACGTCCACGCGGGAGAGCACGCGGCACAGGGCCTCGCGCTTGCCCTCGATCCAGAAGTTCATCGTATCCAGCGCCACGAGCCGCGGCTGCTGCATCTGGCGGAGCACGTCGAGCTGCAGCTCGGGATCGATGTTGGCGAGGAAGAGGAACGGCGCCTTGCGCATCACCGGGGAGAGCACCGGCGTGAACTCGGCGAGCACGTTGAGCTGGGTGTCCAGGGTCCTGGCGTCGTTGAGGTCGAAGCCGTACTCCCCGGTCCAGCGGAATGTCTTCTTGCCCTCCTTCACCTGCACCGCGCCGATGTCCACGCCCCGCCCTTCCAGCAGGGCCAGGTGCGCCTTCGGGAAGTCCTGTCCGACGGCCGCCACGACGTGCACCCCGGTGAAGAAGCTCGCGGCGTAGGAGAAGTAAGTGGCCGACCCTCCCAGGGCCTCGGCCACCTGGCCAAAAGGGGTCTTGACGCTGTCCAGAGCCACCGAGCCCACCACCACCAGTTCAGCCACGGGACTTCTCCTTCGGGAAGTAGTGCCCGAGCAGGAGGTCGAGCCGCCTCCGGGCGCGCGGCGAGAAGGCCGCGGGGTTCGTGATCACGGCATCCTTGAGCGCCTGCCGGCAGC
This sequence comes from Candidatus Rokuibacteriota bacterium, assembly GCA_016188005.1. NCBI lineage: Bacteria > Candidatus Rokuibacteriota > Candidatus Rokuibacteriota bacterium. The sequence continues at coordinate 24,143 of JACPIQ010000068.1, forward strand.
CGCCGCCGCAGGGCTTGCCGATGCGCGGGATGACCCGGCGCAGCACCTCCCTGGCGGTGGCGACGTTCTTGAGCAGGTTGGCCACCACGGCCTCCACCGACACCACCTCGTGCTCCTCGTGCCAGACGTCGTAGTCGGTGGCCAGCGCGAGGGTGGCGTAGCAGAGCTCCGCCTCGCGGGCGAGCTTGGCCTCCGGCATGTTGGTCATGCCGATCACGGAGACACCCCAGCTCCGGTAGATCTCCGACTCCCCCTTGGTGGAGAACTGCGGCCCCTCGATGCAGATGTAGGTCCCCCCGCGGTGCACCGTGGCTCCTGTCTCGCGCCCGGCGGCTTCCAGGAGATCGGCCAGGTCCGAGCACACGGGATGCGCGAGCCCCACGTGGGCCACGATGCCGTCGCCGAAGAAGGACGACGCCCGGCGCTTCGTGTGGTCGTAGAACTGGTCAGGGAGCACGAGATCCAGCGGCCGGATCTCCTCCTTCATGCTCCCCACGGCGCTGATGGAGATCACCCAGCGGGCGCCCAGCTGCTTGAGCCCGTGGATGTTCGCCCGGTAGTTCAGCTCCGAGGGCGTGAGCCGGTGCCCGCGGCCGTGGCGCGGCAGGAAGATCACCTCGCGGTCTCCCAGCCGGCCGACACAGTAGGCATCCGACGGATCGCCGAAGGGGGTCTTGACCCGCACCCACCGCACCTCGGTGAGGCCCTCCATGGCGTAGAGGCCACTGCCTCCGATGACGCCCACGCGCTCGGCGTCTCGATCGCGTCTTGCGGGCCTCCGCCCGGGCTGCTTGCTCGCTGTCATGCGGTCGGCTCCTCCAGGCGGCCGAAGGTCCCCTCGGGCCGGCAGTCGGTGATGGTCACTGGCACGAAGCGGCGGGCGAGAGTGTCGGGGCCGTCGAAGAGCACCTCGACGTAATTGGCCGTCAGCCCGGAGAGGAGACCGGTGGCCCGGTCGCGGGTCTCGAGGACGAGCGCCTCATGGGTCCGTCCCAGCATCCTCCGCCTGAAGGCGAGCGCCTTTCCCCTCCCCAGCCGCCGGAGCGCCGCGCTCCGCGCCCGGATCGCTGGAGCCGGCACGTGGTCGCGGAGCCGGGCGGACTCCGTGCCCTTTCGGTCCGAGTAGGAAAAGACGTGCAGGTAGGAGAAGGGCAGCTCCCCGACGAGGCTCAGCGTCTCGGCAAAGTCCAGGTCGCCCTCTCCCGGATGCCCCACGATCATGTCGGCGCCGAGGCCGAGACCCGGGATGTCCCGCGCCAGCCGCTCCACCAGCGCCCGGTACATGCGCGTGTTGAACGGGCGGCGCATGAGACGCAGCACACGGTCGCTGCCGCTCTGGAGCGGCAGGTGCAGGTGAGGCGTGACGACGCGCGAGCCCACGATCGCCTCGATAAGCTCCGGGGTGAAGTAGGCGGGCAGGATCGACGAGAGCCGGAGCCATCGGAGCCGCGGAACGGCATCGAGCTGCGTCACCAGGGCGGCCAGCGTCGTGCGCGGCAGGAGGTCCCGGCCGTAGTGTCCCAGGTCCACCCCCGTGAGCGTGATCTCGCGGTACCCGGCCTCCACGAGCGCGCGCACCTGCTCGAGCACCACCTTCGGGTCCTGGCTCCGGCTGCCACCCCGCGCGGTCGGCACGATGCAGAAGGCGCAGCGGTACTGGCAGCCGTCCTGGACCTTCACGGAGGCGCGCGAGCGGCCGGCCACCCGTGCGAAGGGCGCCACCGGCACCGCGTGGGCCGCCGCGATGGGCGCCACCTCGATCTCTGCCGGCTGCCTGCCCTCGGCCCGGGACCCCCCCCCCCGCGAGAGGAGCGGCGCCAGCAGCTCGGGGAGCCGGTACTTCTCCTGGTTGCCGACAACGAGGTCCACGCCGGGGATACGCGCGACGGCCCGCGGATCGGTCTGGGCGTAGCAGCCCGTGACCACCACGAGGGCGCCAGGCCGCTCGCGCGCGATGCGCCTGATGAGCTGCCGATCGGAGAAGTCCGCCCGGCCCGTCACGGTGCAGGTGTTCACCACGTACACCCGGGCTGGCTCCTGCCCCGCCACCGCGCGGAAGCCCCGACTCTCCAGGACTGCCAGCATCTCCTGGGACTCGACCTGGTTCAGCCGGCAGCCGAGCGTGGCCACGCTCACCGTGACGGGCTCGCTGGTCACGACACCGACACCTCGGCCGCCGCCCGGCCGCACCCGGCCGCCACGGCCTCCTTGAGCTGGCCGCAGGCCGCGCCAACGTCCTCGCCCTTGCTCCAACGCAGCGTGGCGGTGATCCCGTGCTCCAGCAGCACGGCCTGGAAGGCGAGAATCCTGGGCACCGCGGGGCGCTGGAACGGCGCGCCCTCCCAGTCGTTGAACGGGATCAGGTTCACCTTGGCCCGCATCCCGCGGAGCAGCCGCACCAGCCGCCGGGCATCCTCGGCGCTGTCGTTCACGCCGTCCAGCAGCACGTACTCGAAGGTCATGCGCTGGCGCAGGGGCAGCGGGAAGCGCCGGCAGGCGTTCAGGAGGGCCGCGAGGTCGAAGGCCCGGTTCACGGGCATGAGCCGGCTGCGGACCTCGCTCGTCGTGGCGTGCAGGGAGATCGCCAGATTGACGCGGAGGTTCTCCCGCGCCAGCTTCTCGATGCCCGGGGCCAGCCCCACCGTGGAGACCGTGATCCGCCGGGGGGAGAGGCCGAAGCCGTGGGGATCGGTGAGGATCCTCAGCGACTTCACCGTCGCCGCATAGCTGGCCAGCGGCTCGCCCATGCCCATGTAGACCACATGTGTGATCCGCGTCCCGGAGGGCAGCGTCTTCCTGGCGGTCAGCAGCTGGCCCACGACCTCGCCGGCCGTCAGGTTGCGGGCAAGCCCCATGGTGCCGGTGAGGCAGAACGCGCAGCCGAAGCCGCAGCCCACCTGGGTGGAAAGGCAAAGCGTGAGCCGGTCGTCGTCGGGCATGAGCACTGACTGGACCCTCGCCCCGTCCGCCAACCGCAGGACGAGCTTGCTGCTGCCGTCCTGGGAGGGGGTGATCCGCTCCACGTCGGGCAGCGCGATGGCGCAACGCGCCGCGAGCGCCTGCCTCAGCTCCCCGGGGAGGTCTGACATGGCCCCGAGATCGGTGACGCCCTTGCCGAAGATCCAGCCGGCGAGCTGACGGCCGCGGTAGCGCGGGGCGCCAAGGGACTCCACGAGCGATTCCATCTCGGAGGGCAGGAGGTCCAGCAGATTCGAAAGGGACATACGCGGGGTAGGATAGCACACGGCCACGGGCGCGGCGTCCGGCGCCAGTTGTCCACAGAAACTGTGGGCCGCCCGTGGATAACCCGGTGGGTTCCCGGGCCGGCGCCATCTGGTGACGGGCACTAAGAGCGCTTCGCCTCCCCTCGAGGCAGCCGGCCGCGGCACCACGCCTCCCGGGCTACGTCACCACGGCCAGGTAGAGATCGAGCAGGTTGGTGTTGGTGGGCCCTGTCACGAGCAAGTCCCCGAGAGCAAAGAAGACCGCGTGGGAGTCGTTGTCATGGAGGCGGGCACGGGGATCGCATCCCTGGGCTCGGGCCCGTGCAGCGCTCTCCCCGTCGGCGAGTGCCCCGGCGGCATCGGTGGGCCCATCGGTGCCGTCGGTGCCAGCCGCCAGGACCGTGATGCCCGCCACGCCGTCAAGCTCGAGGGCCGCGGCCAGGGCGAACTCCTGGCAGCGTCCGCCCCGTCCCCGCCCCCTGACCGTCACCGTGGTCTCTCCCGCCGCGATCAGGCAGGCGGGGGCGGCCACGGGCCCGCGCCCGGCGCGGATCTCCCGTGCCAGCCCGACGAAGCGGTCCGCCACTTCCCGGGCCTCGCCCTCGAGCGATCGGGTGAGCAGATGCGGATCGAGCCCGAGCCGGCGCGCCTCGGCCATGGCTCCGTCCACCACGAGCTGGTTGTTGCCGATGACGATGTTCTGGACCTGGTCGAAGATCGGATCGCCGGGCTTCGGGGTTTCCGGGATCTCCCCCCCCACCCCCTCCTGGAGCCGCTCCCGGATGGCCGCGGGCACCTGGTCGCCGACGCCCAGGCGGTCCAGGATGGCCACGGCCTGGGGGAAGGTGGACGCGTCCGGAGCGGTGGGGCCCGAGGCGATGATGTCGGGCGGGTCCCCGATCACGTCGGAGAGGAGCAGGGCGCGGACGCGGGCCGGAGCCGCGGCCCGGGCGAGCTGTCCCCCCTTGAGTAGCGAGCAATGCTTCCTCACCGCATTGAGCTGGCCGATGGTGGCCCCGGCCCCCAGGAGGAGCCGGGTCAGCGCCCGCTTCTCCTCGAGGGTGATGGGCGGCGGCGGAGCGGGGGCCAGCGCCGAGCCTCCACCGGAGATGAGGACGAGCACCAGGTCGTCCGGGCCGGCCCCGCGGACCAGAGCGTGGATCTGCCGGGCGGCAGCGGCCCCCCGCTCGTCGGGGACCGGGTGGCCGGCCTCCACGAGGTGCAGCCGCCGGGTGGGCGCGAGATGGCCGTCCTTGACCACGACCAGCCCCTCGGCGATGCGGTCGCCCAGGGGCTCCTCGACGGCGGCGGCCATGGCGCCCGAGGCCTTCCCCGCCCCCACCACGATGAGCCTGCCCCGGGAAGGCGGCCGGAGATCGCCGAGGGCACGCAGGACGAGCGGGCGTACCGCTCCCGCTCGAACCGCCGCGTCGAAGATGGCGCGGGCCGCGGCCCGCGGGTTCACCGCTCGAGCTTCTGCAGGCGCCGGCCCGCCTCCAGCAGCATGTCGTCGGTCTTCGGGAAGCAGAAGCGGATCTTGGTCTTCCCGAGATCCGGGTGGGCGTAGAAGGACGATCCGGGCACGGTGGTCACGCCGATCTCCTTGACCAGGAACATGGCGAAGGCCGTGTCGTCCTCGCAGCCATACCGCTTCATGAAATGGGCGGCGTCGGTGAGGATGTAGTAGGCCCCTCTCGGCTTCCAGGCCACGAAGCCGGCGGCCTCCACCTGCGAGAAGAGCAGGTCGCGCCGGGCCTGGTAGCCCTCCCGCAACCGCACGTAGTAGGCGTCCGGGAAGCCGAGCGCGGTGACGGCTGCCTCCTGCAGCGGGTGCGGCGCCCCCACCGTGATGAAGTCGTGGGCCCGCCTGATTCCGAGCGACAGCTCCGGGCTCGCGACGGCGTAGCCGATGCGCCACCCGGTCACCGAGTAGGACTTCGAGATCCCGGAGATGGTGACGGTCCGCTCGGCCATGCCGGGAAGGGTCGCGATGGGTGTGTGCCCCTCCCCGTCGTAGACGATGTGCTCGTAGATCTCGTCGGTGATCGCCAGCAGATCGTGCTCGAGGCACAGATCGGCGATGGTCCCGAGCTCGGCGCGCGAGAAGACCTTGCCCGAGGGGTTGTTGGGGCTGTTGAAGATGATGGCCCGCGTGCGGGGCGACACCGCCCGGGCCAGCCGCGCGGGGTCGAAGGAGAAGTCCGGCGGTTCCAGCGGCACGAACACGGGCTCGGCGCCCGCGATGATGCAGCCCGGGCCGTAGTTCTCGTAGAAGGGTTCGAAGATGATCACTTCGTCCCCGGGGTTCAGCACGGCCAGCAGCGTGGCGAGCATGGTCTCCGTGGAACCGCAGCACACGGTGACGTGCTGGTCCGGGTCCAGCTCCATGCCGTAGAAGCGCCGGTACTTGTCGGCCACGGCCCGCCGGAAGCGCGGCGCGCCCCAGGTGACGGCGTACTGATGGAAGTCGCCGTCGAGCGCCCGGTGGGCCGCCTCCACCAGCTCGCGAGGCGGCGGGAAGTTGGGCATCCCCTGGGCCAGGTTGATGCCCCCGTGCTGGTCACTCACACGGGTCATCTCGCGGATCACCGACTCGGTGAACCCCTGCACGCGCTTCGACATCCCGGTCATTGGAGCTCCCTCACGGCAGGAGGACGTCGTGCTCGATGGGGTCCACCGTCACGCCCTGCGTCTTGAGCCAGGCCACCCCCCGATCGAGCCCTTCCTCGGGGGCCTCGAGCTCGAGCACCACCCAGCCGTGATCGGCCCTGACCTCGGCACGGCGGATGTTCGTGATGATGTCGAAGTCCTTCACCAGCCGGTAGATGATGGGCTTCTGCACCAGCTCGGCGGGAAAGGTCAGGCGCACCCGCATCCGGGCCATGGGCCAGACCACCCCCTACCGCTCACCCCTCACCGGCGCCCGCCGGCGATGGCCGGCACGATGGACACCTCGTCCCCGGCCTTGAGCGTGGTCTTCGCCCCCTGGAGAAACCGGATGTCCTCCTGGTTCACGTAGACGTTGATGAATCGGCGAACAGCCCCACCCTCCTCCACCACCCGCTCCCGCAGCCCCGGGAACTGGCGCTCGAGATCGTCGATCACCTGCGCCACGGTGTCGCCGGCGGCCTGCACCTCGGCGGCGCCCTTGGTCACCGCGCGCAGCGGGGTCGGGATGCGAACGAGCACGGCCATGAGCTGCCTCCTTCACCTGGCGCGGGCGCCCGGGCTGTCGCCCGCCCGCGCCCGCCGGAATCTTAGGTTGCGTCCTGCCATCGCGCTACGCCAGTCCCGGTCTCCCGGCTCCCGCCTCACACGCCCACCTTGGCCTTGAGGTCGGCCAGGGCCTGGTCGAAGGCCGAGAGCGAGGGCCTGATCGTCACGTCCACCGAGAGGCGCTCGTGGAGGACATCGGGGGTCTTGAGCCCGTTGCCGGTGACGCAGATCACGATGGGCTCGTGCCGCGGGATCCGGCCCGCCTCGATGAGCTTCCGCGCCGCGGCCACGGTCACGCCGCCGGCCGTCTCCGTGAAGATCCCCTCCGTCCGCGCCAGGAGCTGCATGCCCTCGATGATCTCCTCGTCCGTGGCGTGCTCGCCGTGGCCGCCCGAGTCCTTGGCGACGCGGTAGGCGTAGTAGCCGTCGGCGGGGTTGCCGATGGCGAGGGACTTGGCGATGGTCTGCGGGCGCACCGGCACCAGCATGTCGGTGTCGTTCCGGATCATGGTCACGATGGGCCCGCAGCCGGCCGCCTGGGCGGCGTACATGCTCGTGCGTCCCTCCGGGATGAGCCCCAGGAGCCGTAGCTCCTTGAAGGCCTTCCAGATCTTGGTGATGAGCGACCCCCCGGCACAGGGCACCACGACGTGCGCCGGCGCGCGCCAGCCGAGCTGCTCGGCGATCTCGTAGCCGTAGGTCTTGGAGCCCTCCGCGTAGTACGGGCGGATGTTGATGTTGGCGAAGGCCCAGCGGTACTTGTCGGCCACCTCCGAGCAGAGCCGGTTCACCTCGTCGTAGGTGCCGTGGACGGCCACGAGGGTGGGGCTGTAGACGAGCGTGGCCGTGATCTTCCCCTGCTCGAGGTCGGCGGGGATGAAGATGTAGGACTTGAACCGCCCCTCGGCGGCATGCGCCGCCACCGAGTTCGCCAGGTTGCCGGTGGAAGCGCAGGCCACGGTGTCGAAGCCGAACTCCTTCGCCTTGCCGAGCGCAACGGCCACCACCCGGTCCTTGAACGACCACGTCGGGTGACAGACGGAGTCGTTCTTGACCCAGAGCTCCTTGACGCCCAGCTCGTCGGCCAGATTGCGCGCCCGGATCAGCGGCGTGAAGCCCACGGCCCCGCCCACGGTGGGCTCGCCGTCGGCCCCCAGCTCCAGAGGCAGGAGATCGGCGTAGCGCCAGATGCTCTTCGGACCGGCCTCGATGCGCGCCCGGCTCAGGCGCCGGCCGATCTCCGCGTAGTCGTACTCGACCTCGAGGGGGCCGAAGCAGAACTCGCAGACGTGAGTGGGCGCGGCGGGATACGAGCGCCCGCACTCCCGGCACTTCAGCCCTTGCAGTCTCTCCATGGCCTCTCCATCGGTAGGGGATTTGAGCCCCGGCTTTCCAGCAACGATCCTGGGCTGGCCGCCGCCCGGATCACCGACACAGCGAGAGAATCCTGCTTACTAAACACTCGCGCGCGCGAAAAGTCAACGCGCTCGCATCGCGGCCGGCCGCGGAGATGACGTATGATCGGCGCCTGTGGACAGAGCGCGCCACCTCCCGCTGCTGCTGCTGGCCGGCTACGCGACGGCCTGGGGGGTGGCGGCCTTTGGCGCCGGGCTGCCCGTCTTCGACGACCATCCGGGACAGCTCTACCGGCTCCACCACGCAGTGAGTCTCGGGCTGGCGCCGTGGCGCTGGAATCCCGGCTGGTGGGCGGGCTACGCGGAGCTGCAGTTCTACCCGCCCGGCTTCTCCTACCTGGGCGCGCTGTTGCACGCGGCCGCCGTGGGCCGGCTCTCCGTGGAGGCCACCTATCGTGTCCTCCTCTGGGTGACCTGGCTCCTCCCCGGACTCGGCGTCTACGCGCTCCTCGCCCGCCTGCTCCCGCGTCCGTGGCTCGCGCTCCCCGCCGCGGTCCTGGCCCTCACGCTCTCGGCGGAGTCACGGAGCGGCGCCGAGGAGGGCGTGCGCTGGGGGCTCGTGGCGGCTCGGCTGGGCTGGGGGCTCCTGCCGCTCCTCGCGCTCTCGCTGCTGCGCTGGGCGGGGGGTGACCCTCGCGCCCCGGTGAGCGCCTCCCTGCTCCTCGCCGCTGTGGTCCTCGTCCATCCGGCCCACGTCCCCGCGGGGCTGGCGCTGATCGGGCTCGCGGCTCTCGTCGGCTCCGGGACGCCAGCGCGGCGGCTCGGCGATGCCGCGCTCCTCACCGGCCTCGGCCTCGGCCTGGCCGCCTTCTGGATGCTGCCGCTCCTCGCCCATCTGTCGCTCGCGCTCCCGCTGGCCTGGGGAGATGCCGACCTCGCCGCGCTCGGCCGCAAGGTCCTTGGCCGGCCGCTCATCGTGGTCCTCGCGGCGGCCAACCTCGCGGGCTGGATCATGCGCGGGCGGGGACGGCTCACCGGCACAGCCTCGGTCTGGCTACTCGCGCTCGCGCCGCTGATGACGGGACTGCTCCTCACCGATGTCTTCCTCGGCTCGACGGTCGGCATCCGGTGGATCCCCGCCGACCGGCTGGTGGACAGCCTCTACCTGGCCCTGATCCTGGGCGGCGCGGTGAGCCTGGGGGCGGCCGCACGGCACCTCCCGCGGGTCCCGGCCGGAGCCCTCGGCCTCGCCGCTCTGGCCGTGACGCTTCCCCTGGCGGCCGGCAGCCCCGAGCCAACGCTCTCCCTCTGGCCTGGCGGGCGGAGCCAGTGGCCCAGCTACACCCACGCGGTGGCAGGCACTCGGCTCGGCGACCTCTGGGCGGCGCTCCGAGAGGTGCCGCCCGGGCGAATCCTCTTCGTGCGCTCCTCGGTCCCGCTGCGGTACGGAGCGGAGTGGTGGCGGCCGCACTCCCATCTCATGGCGCTGACACCCGTCGCCGCGGGCCGCGACATCGTCAACGGCACCTTCACCCACCCCTCCCCCGTCGCGGGCTTCCTCTACTCGGGGTCGGCCTCGGCCCCCGTCACCCGGCTCGTGGAGCAGCGAGACGGTGAGACGCTCTTCGGCCGGCCGCTCGCGACGCTCCGCCCGGAGGAGTTCGACCGCCTGTCCGCCGGGCTCGCGATCTCCGCCGTGGTGGCGCTCGACGAGGATGCCGAACGGCTCGGCTTCCTCACCGCGCACGAGGGCTTCGGAGGCCCCCGGAGGATCGGACCCTTCCTGCTCTTCGTCGCGAAGGCCGCCGCCCCGGGCCCGGAAGCCGTGGCGCCGGGCCACCTGCGCCTCCTCCTGCCGGCCGGCGCGGGCGGCTTCGTTCCCGCCGGCATCGGCTACTCGCCACTCTGGACGGCGCATGCCGCCGGCCGCGCCCTGGCGACCCGGCGGGGAGAGGCGGGGCTCCTCGAGATCCGGGTCCCTGCGCGGCAGCCGCTCTTCGTGGATCTGCTCTATGGACCCGGCCTCGCCGAGTGGGCCGGCGTGGGGCTCAGCCTCGCCTGTCTCCTCCTCATGTGCTTCCGAAGGCGCCTGGGGCTTACCCGCTGACAAGAAGTGGATTTTCGCCACGGCTCCTCGAGGCGATGGCGCTCCCCGGATGGCCCTTGCAGCCCCGCGGTGCCGACGTCCCGCCCCGCCATGGGCGAGCACGGTCAGGACGCGCCGACTCACCGGGTGGTTCACCCTCAACGGAGGGGTCGAGCCGGACCCGTCACTTCGCCCCGCCCTTCACGGTGACCACCCAGTCCGCGACCGCGCGGACAGTGCCGATCTCGCGCCGTGAGGTCTCCTCGAGCATGAAGATCGCGAGATCGTAACCTCGCCGTCTGAGCGCCTTCTCCTTCGAGCCGCCGGATGCGGATTTCGCGGGGCGCGTGGGACGCAGCCCTCCTTGCGGGCCCGCAGCCGCGCATGTACCATAGCCCCCGCGCCGAGCGCGAAGGCGGCGCGGCAGCCGCCCGGCTCGTCGGCCGCGAAAGCAGTGAATCGGGAGCGGCATGGAGGAGGAGGCGACTATGGGTGTGCTCAGGAACGGCCTGTGGCTCGCCGCGGGAGTGCTCGCCGTGTTGCTGCTGCAGGCAGGAGTCGCGCACGCGCAGAAGAAGAAGACGCTCGTCGTGGCGCTGAATCAGGACCCCGACATCCTCGATCCCACGCTGGCGCGGACCTACGTGGGGCGCATCGTCTTCTCGCACATCTGCGAGAAGCTCTACGAGATCGACGAGAGCCTCCGGATCTCGCCGCAGCTCGCCGCCGACATGCCCACGATCAGCGACGCCGGCAAGACCGTCACCATCAAGCTCCGCCCCGGCGCGAAGTTCAACGACGGCACACCGATGGACGCGGAAGCGGTCAGGTTCTCGCTCGACCGACACCGCACGCTCAAGGGCTCCACCCGCGCCAGCGAGCTCGCGCCGGTCGAGGCGGTGGAGGCGGTCGACCCGCTCACCGTGCGGCTCCGTCTGAAGGCGCCGTCCTCGCCGCTGCTCGCCCAGCTCACCGACCGGGCCGGCATGCCCGTCTCCCCGGCCGCCGTCCGGAAGCTCGGGGACAAGTTCGGCACCGCCCCCGTCTGCGTCGGCCCGTGGCAGTTCGCCGAGCGGGTGCCCCAGGACCGGATCGTGGTGGAGAAGTCGGCCCACTACTTCGACCCGGCGCAGGCGAAGTTCGACAAGATCATCTTTCGGATCATCGCCGACGACAACGTGCGGCTTGCCAACCTCCGCTCGGGCGACATCGACGTCATGCACCAGGTCTCCCCGACCGACGCGACCGCCATCAAGCGTGAGGGCCGGTTCGAGCTGTCGAACGTCACCGGGCTCGGCTACCAGGGCATCACCATCAACCTCCGCAACAAGAACGGGAAGTACCCGACGCCCCCCGGCGACCTCGGCACGCCGCTGGCCAACGACCCGCGGGTGCGCGAGGCGTTCGAGCTGTCGATCGACCGCGAGGCGCTGAACCAGGTGGCGTGGGACGGGCTCTTCACGCCGGGCTGCACGCCCATCCCCACCATCAGCGTCTACTTCGACAAGAGCCGCAAGTGCGCGGCCCGGGACGTCGCGCGGGCCAAGAAGCTCCTCGCGGAGGCCGGGCTGGCCAACGGCTACGCCTTCGAGATGGCGATCGTCAACAACCCCCGTGAGCGCCGCGTGGGTGAAGTGCTCCAGCAGATGGCACGCGAAGCCGGCTTCACCGTCACGCTTCGCCCCTCGGAATTCGCCTCCGCGCTGAAGGACGACGACAATGGCAAGCACCAGGCGTTCCTCATCGGCTGGAGCGGCCGCGTCGACCCCGACGGCAACATCCATCAGGCCCAGACGTGCAAGGGGAGCCTCAACCAGACACAGGCCTGCGACGAGCGCATCGATGCCCTCCTCAACAAGGCCCGCGAGGTGAGCGACGTGGGCCAGCGGCGCGCGCTCTACCGGGAGGCGATCGACATGTTCACCGCCCGGCGCAACATCGTCTACCTCTACCACCCGAACTACATCGTGGCCTTCCCCAAGAATCTCAAGGGCTACAAGGCGGTGCCCGACGGCCTGATCCGAATCAAGGGGACGTCCTGGAACTGATCGCGCGGGCGCCGGCATCGAGATGACGGCCCGGTAGCTCCTCCATGCTCGAGTTCGTGCTGCGCCGGGTCTTCATCTCGATCGTCACGCTCGTCCTGATCAGCCTCGTCGTCTTCACCGGCGTGCGCATGATCCCGGGCGATCCGGCGCGCGTGATGGCGGGGACGGACGCCGACGAGGCGGGGCTCGAGGAGGTTCGCGAGAAGTACGGGCTGAAGGACCCCGTCCCGGTCCAGTATCTGAGGTGGGTCCGGCTGGCGCTGGGCGGCGACCTGGGGGAGTCCATCCGGACGCGCCAGTCGGTCGCCTGGACGGTGGCGATGAAGCTGCCCATCACCATGGAGCTCGCCGGCTTCGCCGTGCTCATCGCCGTCGCGATCGCCATCCCGGCCGGCGTGCTGGCCGCGGTACGCCGCAACACCGTGTGGGACCTCCTGGCCAGCGGCGCGTCCCTCTGCGGCGTCTCCGTGCCCAACTTCTGGCTGGGGATCATGCTGATCCTGCTCGTCTCGGTCCGGCTCGGGTGGCTACCCGCGTCCGGCTTCGTGCCGTTCTGGGAAGATCCGGTGGGCAACCTCGAGCGCATGGTCATGCCCGCCTTCGTGCTCGGTACCGCCCTGGCGGCTGTGCTCATGCGCCAGACCCGCAACAGCATGATCGAGGTGCTCAGCGCCGACTACATCCGCACAGCCCGAGCCAAGGGCCTCGCGGGGCAGACGGTGGTCTTCCGTCACGCGATCCGCAACGGGCTCATTCCGGTGGTGACGATCCTCGGGCTGCAGATGGGTGCGCTCATGGGGGGCGCGGTGGTGACCGAGCAGATCTTCGTGGTGCCGGGGTTCGGGCGGCTCATCGTGGAGGCCGTCTTCACCCGCGACTACCCGCTCGTCCAGGGAGTTGTGCTGATCACCGCGAGCGCCTACGTGCTGATCAATCTGGCCGTTGACGTCTCCTACTCCTTCCTGAACCCCCGTATCCGGATCAAGGGGGCGGCCGGTGAGTCTTGACGCCTCGCGCGGGTCGGTGACCGCCGGGGCCCTTCCACTGGCGACTGCCCCCACGGCGCCGTCCGGCTGGCTGGGCCGGGGCTGGCGGCGGATGGTGCGGCGGCCGGCATCGGTGGCCGGGAGCGTCGTCGTCCTCGTCTTCATCACGATGGCGATCGGCGCGTCGTGGATCGCGACCACCGACCCGCTGCGCGCCGACTGGAGCAAGATCCGCAAGCCGCCGACCTGGGCGAACCCGTTCGGGACGGACGACCTCGGCCGCGACAACTTCTCTCGCGTGGTCTGGGGAAGCCGCGTCTCGATGCAGGCGGGCGTCTTCTCGATCATGCTGGCGATGGCGATGGGGGTCCCGATCGGCCTCGTGGCCGGGTACTACCGCGGCGGGCTCGACCAGCTCATCATGCGGCTCACCGACGCCTGGCTGGCCTTCCCGTTCTTGATCCTCGCCATCGGCCTCGTCACGATCATGGGCCCCTCCCTCACGAACGCGACGCTCGCGATCGGGCTCGGCGCCACCCCGACCTATATTCGCCTCACACGCGGGCTGACCCTCTCGGCCAAGGAGGAGGACTATGTCCTGGCCGCGCGGGCCCTCGGGGCCGGCGATCTCCGGTTGATGAGGCGCCACGTCTTCCCGAACATCTTCAGCGCGATCCTCGTCCAGGCGACTGTCTCGATTCCCACCGCGATCATCGCCGAGGCCATCCTGTCCTTCCTGGGGCTGGGCGTGCAGCCGCCGGTCCCGTCCTGGGGGACGATGCTCAACGCCGCGCAGCAGTTTCTGGAATCGGCCCCCTGGATGGCGTACTGGCCCGGGCTGGCGATCTTCTCACTCGCCCTGTCCTTCAACCTCGCCGGTGACGGGCTGCGCGACCTGCTCGACCCCAAGGACTACTGAACTCAGGCGTCACTCCGCTTCCGAGGGTGCGGCAGCCCCCTGTCCGCGCGCTCCCGGATGACCTTGTCCAGGTGCTCCAGCCCGAAGGACAGCGCGTGAGGCCCCATGAGCGCCCCTGCCGTGACGACCGTCTCGACGAGTTCCTGGATCGTCGCTCCCGCCTCAAACGCCTTGTGGATGTGGATGTCAATGTACGGCCAGGCAAGCACGGCATCGATGGCCACGATGATGAACTCCGTGGCCTTCCTGTCGAGCTCCTCGTGGGCGTACATCTTCATGGTCATGTCGTGCCACGCGGCCAGAGTCTGCGGGGCGTATTCGGCCAGAACCTCATGCCACTTCAGGGTAGGCTGACCGCGTTCTCGCTTCACCCTCTCGACAAGCTCCATGTCCATCGATTGTCTCCTTTAGTGCCTGAGGCCTATCTTCCGGGCCGCACGGCGACCGACGCTCCCATTCGCGACGATCGCCAGCCCCGTGCCGAGCCCTACCAGTTGCACCCACCCGCGCGGGACCATGCAGGCGACCCCCGCGAGCAAGAGCAGGATCCTCGTGGGGACTCTGAGCGGACCACCCGCGAAGCCGCAGTTCGCGGTGCAGATGAGCACCGTACCGACCGCAGCGAGCGCGAACGCGACGACCGTCTCCTCGACCCGGGACACGATGATGAGCTGCGGGAAATACACGATCGCGAACGGGATGAAGAACACGGGCAGCCCGATCCGGAGGACCACCCACGTGGTCCGCCATGGGTCCACCCGTGCAATCCCGGCTGCCGTGAACGGTGCAAGCGCCGTCGGCGGCGTCAGATCGGATGTGACGCCGAAGAAGAACAGGAAGAAATGGGCGACGAGCAGCGGCACCCCTTGCGCGATCAGCGCGGGGGCGACCAGGATCGCAAGGAGCAGGTACGAGGGCAAGGTCGGCAGCCCGGTGCCGAGGACGATCGAAGCGATCGCGGCGAGCAGGAGTGTCGCCAGCAGGTTCCCGCCAGCCAGTGACAGCACCAGCTCGGACAGCTTGTTGCCGATGCCGGTCAGCGCAACCATCCCCATGACGATCCCCACGACGGCGGTGGCGGCCCAGAGCGCGAGCGTTGCCTCCACGCCAGACACACACACGTCGTGAAGCAGGCCGACGAGCGCCCGGGGCCGACGCCGATGCTCGAACACCGTCAGGGCCGTGAGCGTCACGATCGCGAAGAAGACGGATCGAGCCGGGCTGTACTGTTGCGCCAACAGATACACGAGCACTATCAGCGGGAGCACACACTGTATGAGGCGTGCGGCCGATGCGCGCTCCCGCACGCTCACCGAGCCGGATTGCCGAGACAGGTTCAGCCGAGCCGTTTCCAGGTGAACAGCAGTTCCGACTGCGAGGTAGTACAGCATGGCGGGGATCACGGCCGCCGCAGCGATACGGATGTAGGGCGTGTTCGTCAGCTCCGCCATCAGGAAGGCCGACACCCCCAGCATCGGCGGCATGATCTGCGCCCCGATCGAGGCGAGCGCCTGGATGGCCGCGGCAAACACTGCGCCGTAGCCGGTCCGGACCATGACCGGTATCGTGACCGTGCCAATGGTGGCGACATCCGCCACGCCGCTCCCGGACACCATCCCAAACATGGCCGAAGAGAGCACCGCGCTCTGCCCAGGGCCGCTTCGCAGGCGCCGGGTCGCCAGCCCAGCCAGCCACGTCAGCGCCTGCCCGGCTCCCGTTCGCTCCACCATCGCGCCGAATATGATGAAGAGCGACACGAACTCGGCCATCACGCCGACCGGAACACCCCACACGCCATCTTGCGCAAGCCAGATGAAACGGGCGACCCGCTCGAGCGAGAAGCCGCCATGGCTCAGATCTCCGGGAAGCCACTGGCCCCAGAACGCATACGCGACGAATCCGCCAGCGATGACCGGCAAGCTCATCCCGATGGTGCGCCGAGCCATCTCCAGCACGACGACCGCACCCGCCGCTGCCGATGCAAAGTCGATGACGGAGAGGCTCCCGAAGCTCGTCGCGATGACGGCGAATCGACGCACGATATGCAGCACAGCAAAGACGGTCGCCGCGATGAGAGCCACATCGACAGCCAGCCCACGCCAGCCACGAGCGAATGGGACACGCAGGAACAGCAGCGTCGCCGCGAGCAGTAACGGAATCCCGCGCTCGACGTGAAGCGGGTACTCTCCAAACGGGCCGATGTACAGAAGGGTCGCCCCCAGCGTGAGCGCCCCCCAGGTGAAGAGGCGATCGCGGATGGTCGCAACGAGGCCGCGCGGCATGTTCGCTGTCGGTCCCACCGGTTGAGCTCGCGCTATCGTGGCATCAGATGTTCCGGTACCTTCACTCCCTTCTCGCGGTAGTAGCGGTAGGCACCGCCATGGAGAGGCGTCGTGATCCCAGTCAGGGCGTCGTCCAAGGTCACGTTCTTGGCGAGCTGGTAGCTCTTGTGGAACTCGCCGATGTTCTCGAAGAGAAGCCGGGTGATCTCGTACACGACGCCCTCATCCAAGTCCCGGTGCGCCATCGCCACCTGGTACGTCGTCACGATCGGAATATCCTCGGCGTTCTCGACATTCGGATACAGCGTTCGAGGCAGGATCCCGAGTTTCCAGCCGGGAATCTTCGCGAGAAACTCCTTGGCGCCATCCCCCGTGTGGGCAATGAAGCGAACCTTCCGGGCAGTTGCCATCTCCAGGATCTGCCCCAGGGGTAACGAGGCAAAGCCCATGTAGGCGTCGATGGCGCCGTCCTTGAAGCGTTGAATACCATTGGGAGGCGACAGCTCCAGCATCTTGATGTCGCGCTCGAGATTGATTCCATAGCTCAGGAGCAACCGTCGGTTGAATGCGTTCGAGCTGCTGCCAGGCTGTCCGATGCTGACCTTCAGGTTCGAGTTCTTGAAGTCCAGGGGCCCTCGCACGCGGGATTCGGCCGGCACGACCCAGTGCAGCCCGCCGAAGAAATACGAGAAGACTGGCCGCAGCGAACGGTACACAGGATCATTCCCGGCCGGCAACACCCCTCGAACTGCCTCGCCAACCTCCGTCGCGACCGCCCACCCAATGCTCGCCTGCTTGTGCGCGACCAGGCTCATGTTCTCCGGACCGCCGGCGCTCGCGGCGACGGTGGCGCGCACCCGGGTGGACCGCTCGTTGATGATCTTGGCCCAGCCGGATCCGTTCTGGTGTGGGTTGCCCCCTACCGTGGACGTCGAGAACTGGAGACTGGCTGTCTTGTCCGCGACCCGGATGATCTGCCCGCCGCCTCCAGCGCTGGCGCTGCCTGGGCTCCACGGGGGTAGTGCGGAGCAGACGCCCGCCACGATCACGACCGCTCCCGCGAGCGCCAATCCTAGGAACTTACGATGACCGAGCATGTGTGTCTCCTGGCTTGAGGTTGCGACTGCGATGGGGCGGATCACCGTCGGCCACGACGGTCTCCACCGTGGGTCCCGGGCGCGGATGCCCCCAGCGCTCCGCTGATCTCCTCGGCGGCGGCGATGAGTCGTCGCGCCACCGGCTCCACGTCGCGGCTCGTGAGCCGACGGACGGGACCGGCCATCGACAGGCCGCCCGCAAGGCGATTGAGGCCATCGAAAAGGGGCACCGCGACTGCCCACGCGTCGGGGACGACCTCGCCGGCCGTGAAGGCAGAGCCCTGCCTCCGGATCCGCTCGAGCTCGCCCTCGAGGTCCGCCACCGGCCCGGCTCCACGCCCGCGTCGCCGTCTGGCGCTCCGGATAAGCTCCCGGAGCTCCTCCGGCGGCTGGAAGGCGAGCAGGACCTTCGACGCGGCACCGGCGAACAGTGGCAGCTCGGAGCCCGGGGCGGCGTGTGCAATGCCGGCGAAAGTCGTGGGCCCGAGGAGGAGCACGGCGGTCAGGCTCGCGAAGCCGAAGGCGAAGGCGAGCGGCATGCTCAGCAGCACCGCGACGAGGAAGAGCCCGAGCAGCAGGAGCGTCACGGGCGCGCCCAGCCGGCGATCTGCCGCTCAACCATGCCGCCGCCGAGGACACCACCGGGTCGCCCGCGCGCCCGAATCCTCCAGGCGAGGATCACGGCGCGGGCACCAAGATCGAGTGCCCGGGCCAGCGGGTGCAGCTCTTCACCGCGCGACGCCCTTCGCTTTCGAGTAGGGTGTGACGTCCTGCGGCCGCACGAAGAACCGGGAAGCGCTGCTTCGCGTCGTCATCGTCACCTCCGTGGGGCTCAGGCCCACCGTGGCTTCCGGAGCCCGGCCGTCAGGGTGTCACGCCGGATCCGCATCGCGGTCAATTCTCATTGTCAAGAGCCGAGCGCGGCGAAGGAGGCAGGGCGATAGGACCTCTCACCGACATCCGGATTCTCGACCTCACCACCGTTCTGATGGGCCCCTACGCGACCCAGATCCTGGGTGACCTCGGCGCCGACGTCATCAAGGTGGAAGGGCCGGAGGGCGACTCGACGCGCGCGATCGGCCCGGCCCGCCACCCCGGGATGAGCGGGACGGTGCTGAACCTGCACCGGAACAAGCGGAGCGTGGTGCTCGACCTCAAGCGCCCGGCCGGCAGGGAGGCGCTGCTGCGCCTCGCGCAGCGGGCCGCCGCCGCGGGCGCACGGGTGACGGGCAGACGATCGAGGTCCCGATGTTCGAGACGCTCTTCTCGTTCAACCTGGTCGAGCACAACGCGGGGCGGGCGTTCGAGCCACCCCTCGGGCCGGCCGGATACGCGCGGCTACTCACCGCCTTCCGCAGGCCGGTGACCCGCGCTTCGCCGATCTCGGCACGCGCACCCGGCACATCGGCGAGCTCTACGCCCTGGTGGAGGAGATCGTCGCCACCCGGACGACGGCCGAGTGGGTGGAGCGCTGCGAAGAAGCGAGCATCCCCCGTGAACCTCGTCCTCGACATCGATGCGATGTGGGACGACCCCCATCTGGCGGCCACGGGCTTCTTCCGCGTCGCGCATCACCCGACGGAGGGAGCCTACTGGACCGTTGACATGCCGGTCCGCTTCTCGCGGACCCCGTCTGAGCTCACCCGGCACGCACCCCGGCTGGGCGAACAGAGCGTGGAGGTGCTGCGCGAGGCAGGGCACGGTGACGCGGAGATCGAAACCATGATCCGCGAGGGCGTGACGGTCGGCGAAACCACGAGCGGGGCCTGACGTCTGTTCCCGGGGCCGCCGCGGGGTGCCTCCTGCTCTCCCGCCCCCGAGGGCTCCCGCGCCGGGGGGAGCGCGGGAGCCCTCCCGCTAGCCTGCCACGTCAGGGGGTTCTGAGGGCGCGGCGCGCTGGCAGGAGCAAACCGTCGGCAGCCCCGACCCACCGGAGAGCGCGCCGGTCAGCACCACCCTTTCCTGGCGCGCCCCGGCGGACACCAGCCGCGCTCGCGCACGATCACTGTCGGGGGCCCGTAGTGGTAAGCGGGAGCGGGGTAGTAGTAGTGGTGCACCCGCCGTGGCGGAGGGTAGTGATGGTGCTCGTGTACGACCACCCGCTCCGTGACGCGGGGCGCTACCACGACGGGCGCGGGGTGATACCCGAAGATCCCCACCCCGCCCAGTATCTGGTTGAACACGGCGAAGGCGCCGAGCCCCAGGGCCGCGTCTGTCGCCGCGTCGGCGAAGGCCACGGCCGGGCTCAAGAACGTCAGCGCCAGGACCACCGCCAGCAGCGTCTTCATGTCGCACCTCCCGTGGAGAGCCATGCCTCTGAGACGCTTGACCGGTCCGGCATATGCGAGCCCGTCCCACGTTCTACGGGAGCCGCCAGGGCGAGGGACGCCACGGCGCTGGCAGGAACGTCACCGGCGGTCCCGCTCGGCCAGCCGCCGCGACGTCCCCTGCGTCGCCCCGACGAAATGGACCTCCTCGCGGCCCTTGACTACCGCGGGCGTGATCACCCAGGTGCCGCCGCAGCTTGCCCCGGCCACCTTGGCTGCCGTGTCCGGGCCGGCCGCCAGCGCGACCGCGCTGCCCAGACCGCCGAGGATACAGAAGGTCGCTTTGAGCGGCGTGTAGACCAGGGTGCCCAGGAAGCTGCCGGCCCCGTATCCCGCCTGCGCGAGCGTCCCGTCATTGCCTGTCTGCGCCCAGGCTTCTCCGGCCTGCCCGAGCATCGTCACCAGCGTGACCACGGCCATGAGCCTGTGCATGCTCCGCCCCTCCTTTTTGTCCCGTCACCGGCAAGGCTCGTGCCAGCCCTATGGAGCCCGGAACGTGATGATCTTCGCGGACTTCCGCTCCGGTGAGGGCGGGGGCGGTTCCGGCCCGAGAAGTTTCTACCCGGCGGGCCTGTAAGGAATGCTCGGAGGAAGCGCCCGCTACGGCGCTTCGGCAGCCGCGCGCCTGACGGGGATGTGAACGAAGAGCTCCTCGGGGCGCGGCCGCGGCGCCGACGACCTTCCCGGCGGGGCGATGAGGTAGGACGTCTCGCGAGCGTGATCCTCGCACTGCCGCTCCACGCTGTAGATGCTGCCGAACTTCCAGAGCATGCGTGCGTAGTTCGTCTGCCCGCGCCCCAGCGCTCGCAGCAGGGGGACGCCGTAGCGACGGAGGGCGCCCCAGCCGAGATGCTTGCGGGCGAGGATCTGCTGGGTGCGCACCAGCTCCTCGTAGAAGCGCCGGAGCGGCAGCCGCGTTGGCAGCACCGCGTGCTGGACGTCGAAGAGGCGGTAGTCGCGTGTGGCGAGCTTGCGCGACTCGGTGAGCCAGGTCTCGGTGCCCGGGTAGGGCGTGGCCACGGTGAGGTGGACGATCTCAGGCACGCTGAGCGCCCACTCCCGGACGATGGCGAAGCGCCGCTCGTCCCAGTCGGGGTCGGCGATGAGGTTCACGGCCACGGTGAAGCCCAGCTCGCGCGCGATCTCCAGCGCCCTGAAGTTCTCGCCGGGGGTCACGCGCTTGCGGTGCCGTCGCAGCGCCTCCTCGTCCAGCGCCTCGAGCCCCAGGAACATGTAGAAGAGCCCGAGCCGCCTCCAGTAGGCGAAGACCTCCCGGTTCTTGATGAGCACATCGCAGCGCGTCTCCACGTAGTACCGCTTGCGGATGCCTCGCCGCTCGACCTCGCGGCCGACGGCCATGCCGTGCTCCGGGTGGATGAATGCCACGTCGTCCACCAGGAACACGTTCGGCTCCCGGATCCGCGCGAGATCCTCCGCCGCCCCCTCGGGCGAGGCCTTGCGGTAGGAGCGGCCGTAGAAGGTCCACGCGCTGCAGAAGGAGCAGTCCCAGGGGCATCCCCGAGTCAGCTCAGCCGACGCGCAGGGGTCCAGCACGCCGATGAAGTAGCGGTGGCGGTCCCGCGCGAGGTCCCGCGCCGGCAGGTGCCGGTCGAGACTGTCCAGCAGCGTCGGCGCCGGTCCCGCGGCCTGGCGGGTGACCACGCCTGGGAGGGCCTCGAGGCGCGGGTCGCCGACGGCCTCGAGCAGGAGCGGGGCGATCTCCTCGCCCTCGCCGCGCACGACGCAGTCGATGGCTCCGCCGGCGTGCTCCAGAACCTCCGGCGCAATGAAGGAGGCACTGTGACCGCCGACGAAGACGAAGCAGTCCGGCCTCTGGCGCTTGATCTCCCGGGCGAGGTCGATCACCTCGGGCACGTTGGCGACATAGTTCACCGAGAATCCCACGGCCTGCGGGGTGAAGTCGGCGAGCTCGCGCGAAAGCGCGCGGGGGGGGGAGATCTGCAGATCGAGGAGCCGCACCTGGTGGCCGGCGTCGCGGATCGCGCCTGCCACGCGCTCGAGCCCCAGCGGCTCGAGCCGGAGGTAAAGCTCCGAGTACATCAGGGGACTCGGATGGACGAGCAGGACTCGCATCGGGACCCTCCCGTGCCTCATGAGTATACGCGGTCACGTCCCGGAAAACCTGTTCCGCGAAAGTCAGTGGCGCTCGGGGGCGAGGGTGTGAGTGAAGCGGACCCGACCCGTGACATCCACGATGCGCACGGAGAGGCCCGCCTCGTCGATCCGGATCTCGCCGAAGTTCTCGACCTCGCCGAGGCCGTAGAGCGTGCGGGAGTTGAGCTCCTGGTCGGTCGGACGCGGCCGGCCCAGCGAGGCCGAGAGCGGCCCCGCGATGAACTCGTGGAAGGCCCAGCCGGCCGCCGGCTCGTGGCGGAGCAGCTCCGCGTGGTGCACGTCGGCGGCGAGGAAGATCAGGTTCCTGACGCCGGCCTCGCGGAAGGCGCGCAGGATCGCATCGCGCTCCACGGCGAAGCCGGTGCCGCCCTCCTCCGGGAAGCCGAGGATGTTCGCGTTGCTCCAGGAGTCCCTGGCGCCCCGCCCCGTGGGCACGGACAGGGACACGCTCGTCACGACGACCTTCCACGTGGCCGTCGAGGCCGGCACCCCCTCCACGAGCCAGCGCTTCTGCGCGGCCCCGAGCATGGTCTTGCCCGGTCCGTCGGGGTGGGTGTTGGGGCTCCGGTACTGCCGCGTGTCCAGGATGAACAGCTCCAGCCGCCGCCCCCACTGGAACTGGCGGTACAGCCGCCCGGGCTCGGAGTGTGGCGGCTCTACGGGAAAGTAGTCGAGGAAGGCCCGGCGGCCCGTGGGCATGAGCCGGTCCGCGGAGCCGGCGAAGTCATTCCTCACCTCGTGGTCGTCCCAGATGGCATAGACCGAAGCGCGCTGGAAGAAGTGCTGCAGCGCCGGGTCGGCACGGTTGTAGCGGTGCTTGCTGCGGAACTCGGCCAGCGTGCGGGCCACCCCGCCATATCCTGGCACACGGTCCGGGCCCTCGCAGACGTGATCGGCATAGATCGTGTCGCCGACGAAGATGAAGAAGTCGAGCGAGCGGCCGGCGAGGGCGCGGAAGATGGGGTAGCCCTCGGTCACGTGGCGGCAGGCAGTCCGGCTACCCAGGTCGCCGCTCCACGCGAAGGTCACGGGCGCCGCCGCCGAGGGCGCGGGCGCCGTCACGAACTCCCCGTCCACCCGGCGGGCCCCTTGCTCCACGGTGTAGCGCTGACGCGCGCCTGGCTGGAGCCCGCTCAGCCTGATCTTCGTCGCCAGGTCGGCAGCCGGGGCGGCCTCCACGTGGCCCAGGCCGGCGAGAGGGCCGGCGGCTGGGCCATAGCGGAAGGTCACGGGGCCAGGCTCGGGAGCGCGAGCCCAGAGGACAGCTCCGCTGTCGGTGACCTCGCCCACCGTCACGAGGATCTCTCGGGGCCTCTCGGCCCCGCCGGCCAGCGCAGCGCCCAGCAGGAGCGCCGCGGCGGTGGCCCAGACCGCCGCGACGGGGCGCGGCCGCCGGCCCGGCCTCATCGGCCAGGCGGGGGAAGTGGGGCGAAGAAACCGGACCGGACGTCCACGATCACCGGTCCGGCCTCCGCGCCTCCTCCTCGAAGCGCTGGTCATTGTCACGGTTGAAGACCCAGCACGTGTTCTCGAGCTGGGGCACGCCGGCGAGGACGAAGCTCCGCCGGGCGAGCGGATCGGCGAGGATGCGGGCCGCCTGCACGGGATCGGCCCGGACCCGCTCCCTCAGCCGGAGCATGGTGACCTGGAAGGCTGCCCGCCCCATGTCCGTGACAATCTCCATCAGGTGCGGGCAGCCGAGACTCGTGCCCACCTTGTCCTGGGCGATCCTGGCGAAGCCGCGGTGCAGCCGCTCGCCCACGAGCCCGCCCAGCACCCCCGTGGCGCCGGCGCAGAAGGGCGGGTTGGTCCCCCTCACCATCTCCCCGGTGGCCTCGACGATGGTCATGGAGGGATAGGTGACCAGCAGCGTCGCGCG
Organism: Candidatus Rokuibacteriota bacterium; assembly: GCA_016188005.1. Classification (NCBI taxonomy): domain Bacteria; phylum Candidatus Rokuibacteriota; species Candidatus Rokuibacteriota bacterium. The sequence goes on from JACPIQ010000068.1 coordinate 47,698, forward strand.
GATGTGATGGACGTCGTCCTCGAGCGTGCCCAGGAACCGGAAGCGGCCCTCCGCCTCCTGCTCGATCACCACCTCCTTGCGTCGGGTGAAGAAGGGTGTTGCCATCGTCGTAGGGCCAGGGCCGGTGTCTGGCTCCCGCAGTCAGACCAGCGGGTCGTAGTTGAAGTACTGGCCGGAGGTCTCGAGCGGCACGAGGTGGTGCTTGAGCGTCCCCGGGAACATGTCAGCCAGCCGCTCGGGGGTCCAGCCGGGCTCGTGATGGACGCTGCGCGTCGGACGCATGTGGCCGAAGAGCATGATCTCCTTGCCGCGTACCCCCAGGACCTGCCCCGAGACCTCCTTGGCGGCGTCCGAGGCTAGGAAGACCGCCACGGGGGCGATGTGCTCCGGGCCCATCTTCTTGATCTTCTCCACGCGCGCCTTCTGCGCCTCGGTCTCGGTCGGGATGGTGCCGATCATCCGCGTCCACGCGAAGGGAGAGATGCAGTTGGCAGTCACGTTGTAGCGCGCCATGTCCAGCGCCACCACCTTGGTGAAGCCCACGATGCCGAGCTTGGCGGCGGCGTAGTTGGCCTGTCCCACGTTGCCCACCAGACCCGAGGTGGAGGTCATGTTGATCAGGCGCCCCCACTTCTGCTCGCGCATGTGGGGCACCGCCGCGCGCGTGACGGCGAAGCAGCCCTTGAGGTGCGTGTCGATGACGCCGTCCCACTCCTCCTCCGTCATGTTGAAGATCATGCGGTCGCGGAGGATGCCCGCGTTGTTCACCACGATGTCCACGCGCCCGAAGTGGTCCAGCGCCGCCTGCACGATGTTCCGCCCGCCCGCCATGGTGGCCACCGAGTCGTAGCTGGCCGTGGCCCGCCCGCCCAGGCCCTTGATCTCGCTCACGACCTCGTCGGCGGGCGCCGAGCCTCCGCCCGCGCCGTCGGCGCCGCCGCCGTAGTCGTTGACTACCACCGCCGCGCCGTGCCGGGCCATCAGCAAGGCGATCTCCCGGCCGATCCCGCGGCCCGCGCCGGTCACGACGGCCACCTTGTCCTGTAGCATCATGGGTTCCCTCTCCTCAGGAATGACATCGGGTCCACTGCGTCACAGCACGCCCCCAGCGCCGGGGACCTCGATCTCGGTCTCGGCGTACCCGATCTCCCTCGATACCTCCCGCGTGTGCTCCCCCAGCGCCGGCGCCGGGGTCCGGATGGTGCCGGGCGTCTTCTCGAGCTTCACCGGCGTGGCCGCCCCGGAACTCCTCGATGATCATGTCGGCCCGCTCCGCCAGCCGCCGGAACACGGCGAGGCCCTCCGGGCGGCGCAGGTCCACGCACACCCCGCGCTTGTTCCGGTTGACAACGAGGTGGAGGAGACCCTCGCCCCCGCGGTACGCGCGGTACACCGTGCGGCCCGCGTCGGCGGACTCGCACGCCTCGACCTTGACGACGTCGGCGCCCAGGTCGCCAAGACACATCCCGCGGAATGGCCCCGCGATGAGATGGGCGGCCTCCAGGACCCGGATCCCCTCGAGCGGCGGCGGAGACGGCGGTGCCATGACCGGTCAACCCTAGCACATTCGCGGCGGGGCGGGGCCGCCGCCTGGCGCCTGAAGCAATCATCCCAGACGTCCCTGGCGCCGCGAGCGGCGCCAGGCCTCCAGCGCTGCCGCGTACTCGGCGCCCAGGAGCAAGACGATGCCCGTGTAGTAGGCGAACATCGCCAGCGCCACGAGCACCCCCAGCGGGCCGTAGATCTGATCGTAGACGCCCACGGCGAGGATGTACCAGCGGAACAGTTGCTTGGCGATCTCCCACAGGACGGCCGCCAGGAGGGCGCCGGCCAGCGCCGCGCCCGCCGGCACCTTGCGGCTTGGGAAGTAGCGGTAGGCGACGAAGAAGAGACCGGCGTTGAGCCCGAGCGCCAGCGCGACGGACATCCAGCGGATCCACTGGCGGGGCACGAGAAAGGGCGTCAGCACGAAGGCTCTGAGCCAGAAGAACAGGTCCATGATGCCGATGCTGGCCAGGAAGAGGGCGCCCATCACGAAGAGCATGAGGACGTCGTAGAGCATGCCGCGGAAGAAGCCGCGCCCTCGCCTGACGGCGAAGATCTCGTTCATGACCTGCCGCAGGGACCCGAAGAGCTGCGTGGAGAAGAGCAGCAGAATGGCGGTGCCGAGGAGACCGGAGAGGTTGCGCGTGGCGATGATGCGGGCGAGGGCGTCGCTCACCTCCCTCCGGTACACGGGGATGATCTGGGCGAGCTGGCTCAGCACCGCCTGGGTCGCGGCCTCGCTGGTGAGGACGAAGCCGAGGGCCGACACCACGAGGAAGAGCATGGGGATGAGACAGATGAGCAGGTAGAAGGAGAGCCCGGCGGCCATGAACAGACCGCGGTGGGCCGCGAAGCCCCGGAGCGCCCGCCAGAGCGCCAGGATCACCGCAACAAGACCGGACCGCGGGGCGGCCTCAGGCTACACCACGCTCCTGATGAGGCCCCCGTCCACCTGGATGACGGCTCCGGTGACATAGGAGGCCCGCTGGGAGGCGAGGAAGACGACCACGCTGGCGAACTCCTCGGGGGTGCCAACGCGCCCCATCGGGATGTCGGCGCCGGCCAGCGCCATCTGCGCCTCGAGGCTCCGGCTCGCCGTCCGCGCCCGCTCCGTCTGGTGCTGGAGGAAGCGGTCCGTCAGGATCCGCCCCGGCAGCACCAGGTTCACGGTGATGTTGTCCTTGGCGAGGTCTCCGGCCAGGGTCTTGAACAGCCCCGCCACACCCGGCCGGATGCCGTTGGAGAGGACCAGCCCGTCCACCGGCTGCTTCACGGAGGAAGACTGGATGGCGAGGATGCGCCCCCATCTCCGCTGCCTCATGTGAGGCAACGCTGCGCGGATGAGCCGCACCGTGGACAGGTGCACCTGCTCGAAGGCCTCGTTCCACTGCGCGTCCGTCATCTGGTCGAAGCCGCCGGGCGGCGGCCCGCCGACGTTGGCGACCAGGACATCCACCCCGCCGAGGACCTCGGCGGTGCGCGCCATGGCGCGCGCCACGTCCTCGGCCCGGCTGAGGTCGGCCGGGACGGCCAGCGCCTCGCCGCCCGTCTGCTTCCGCACCTCCTCGGCGGCCTCGCGGAGCGGACCATCGTTGCGGGCGCACATGGCCACGCGCGCCCCCTCGGCCGCCAGTCCGAGCGCGCAGGCCCGGCCCATGCCCTTGCTTGCCGCCGCCACGAAAGCCACCTTGCCCGCGAGTCCGAGATCCATGCCGCTCCTCTCAGTTGGGTATGGGCGTCTGGGGTTGCCCCGCGTCCCCTCCCGCGGTTGCTGCCGCCAGCCACGCGGAGCGTTGCTGGCGGCGCTCTCTCCGGACCCTTGGCTTCTCCCCGCTGACGGGGCGGGACAGCGTCATCTCCTGGCCCGTTGCGCACCGGCCCAACGTGGCGCAAGGCAGCGCGTTGCCGCGAAGGGCGCCCCCGGCCCCACACGGCGGTTCGTCGGCGGGGTTCCGAGACGGGACACTAGCACGGACAGCGCGGAGGTCGCAACGCTCACGGCCCGAGGTGCTTGCGGAAGAAGGACTCCACCTGGCGGAACGCGTCGGCCGCGGCCTCGGCTTGGTACGACACGGTGGCGCCGCGCCCCCCGGGCTTGTGGTCGTTCCCGACATGCGGAAGCACCTCGAGCCGCTGCCCCTCAACGTCGAAGTAGTGGTAGGCCCCTGGGTAGATCACCAGGGAGACCTCGGCCCCGCGCGCCCGCATGCTGTCCACCATCTCCTGGCACACGGGCGCGGGTGTCCAGTCATCCGCCCCGCCGATCAGTACCAGGAGCGGGCGGACCACGAGCTGCTTCACCAGGGAGGAGCAGCCGCCGGGATAGACGCCCACCGCGGCCGCAAAGCCGGGCGCGGGCAGCTTCACTCCGCGCTTCTGCGCCCGCTCGAGGCTCGGCCCGTTGATCACCGCCATGGCGTAGACACCGCCCTGGGAGAACCCCAGGGCCGCCACGCGGTCCGGCCGGACGAACGGCTGCGATTGCAGCCAGCGGAGAGCGCCCATCGCATCGTCGAAGCGCGCGGTGATCGGGATGTCGTCAGGGGTCTCGGGGAGGCAGTCCCCCGCCACCTTCCGGGGGCCGAAGCTGTCCACCACGAGCGCGACGTACCCGCGGGCGGCGAGCCAGCGGGCCCAGCGCTCGAGCTGCGGGGAGAGGCCGCCGCAACCGTGCAGCAGCACCACTGCCGGGAAGGGTCCTCGGCCTGGCGGGGCGCTGAGCCTCGCCCTGATCTCCTCCGGGGCCCCAGGCGTCACGCTGTGGAACGCCACGGCTCCTGCGCAACCGCCGAGGAGCCCGGCCAGCGCGAGCGCAGCAAGCAGACGGGTCGTCATTCAGCACGCCTGAACGTCGAGGACTCCAGGGTGCCGCCGCGCCTCTTCGCGCACGCGCTCATCGGGGGAGAGCATACCGGAGCGGGGGCGGCCCTTCCAGGGCCGCCGGGTGCGGTAGAATCGGCCGAGGAGGGCTTCCGCCATGCCCGTGCACATCGTGGAATACGCCGACTATCTCTGACCGTGGTGCTACCCGGCGGCGGTTCGCCTCCGGCGGCTCCAGGACGAGATGGGCGACGACCTCGTCATCCAGTGGAAGGCCTTCCCGCTCCGCCCCGCGCCGGACCCGAGCGTCACCTTCAAGGGCACGTACCGCGAGGAGGGGTGGCGGCGCTGCGACGCGATGGCGCAGGGAGACGGCATCCGGTTCACGCCATGGCCGCGCGACGAGTACCCCCACTGGTCGCTCCCGGCCCTCGAGGCCGCCAAGTGCGTCCTCCTCCAGGGACGCGAGGCGTTCGAGCGCCTACACCTGCTCTTGTACGAGGCCTTCTTCACCCGCAGCGTGAACATCGCCGACCCGGAGGAGCTGACCGGCGTGATCCGCGAATCGGGCGCCGACATGCCGCGCTTCCTCGCCGACTTCGGGGGCGGCGCGGGGCGCCAGGCGGTCCTGGCCGACTACCAGGATGGGCTCACGCGCGACCGGGTGCGCGCCATCCCCACCATCGTCGTGGAGGGCGGCCAGCGGCTCACCGGCCTCGCGGACCTCGCCACGTACAGGAAGGCGATCGAGTCCGCGTAGGTGACTGGCCTCCCTCGCCTCCGCTACGACAGTCCGCTCCTCTTCGGCCGGGACCCCGCCGAGGGGCTGCTGGCCTTCGCGCCGCTGGAGGGCTCCGTGCGGGGCTGGGCGCGGCAGGAGGGGCGCGTCGTCGCCAGCGAGTTCCCCTTCCAGCCCTTCCTGCTGCTCACCGAGGGAGCGCTGCTCCGCGGGTTCAAGGGTGACGCGGAGCTGTCCCCCCTCGAGGGAGAGCGCGGCTATCGCTGCCTCGCCCGCCTGCCCACGTGGGCTCAGGCCGAGAAGGCCCGCGAGCATTGCCGGAAGGTCACCGGCCGCCCTCCCGGCGCGCCGGACGCCCCGTACCGCTTCCTCGGGGAGGCCACGCATCAGTTCCTCCTCTGGACGGGGAAGACCTCGTTCCGCGGGATGGTGTTCGGTGACCTTCGTCGCATGGCCCTCGACCTCGAGGTCCTCACCGGCCCCGGCTTCGAGTTCCCCAACGCACTCCGCGAATCCGACCGGATCATCGCCATCGCCCTGGCCGACTCGTCGGGGTGGAGCACCGTCCTGTCCGGCGCGGCACAGTCCGAGGCCGAGCTGATCGAGGACTGCTCGCGCCTCATCCGCGAGCGCGATCCCGACGTGCTGGAGGGGCACAACATCTTCCGCTTCGATCTCGAGTACATCGAGGCCCGCGCCCGGCGCCACGGCGTCGCGCTGGCTTGGGGCCGCGACGGCTCGGCGCTCGCCGGTCACCCTTCGCGCATGCAGGTGGCCGAGCGGACGATCTCCTACCGCCGCTACCGCGTGGCGGGGCGCCACATCGTGGACACGTGGATCCTGGCCCAGCTCCACGACGTAGCGGCGCGCGACCTTCCCTCCTACGGCCTGAAGGACGTGGCGCGCCACTTCGGCGTGGCCGCTCCCCACCGCACCTACTTGCCGCCGGAGGACATCCCACGCATCTTCCGGGAGGAGCCGGCACGGCTCATGGCCTACGCGCGCGACGACGTGCTGGAGACCGTGGCGCTGTCGGCGATCCTGTCGCCACCCTACTTCGTCCAGGCCCAGGCGCTGCCCCTCGACTACGAATCGGTGGTCCTCAGGGGCAATGCCACGAAGATCGATGCGCTCCTGCTGCGGGAGTATCTCCACCAGCGGCGGGCCGTGCCCCAGCCGTGCCCCGGCCGGGCCGTCGCGGGCGGCTTCACCGCGCTCTTTCAGCAGGGGGTCGCGCGGGACGTCGTGCACGTGGACGTGACATCGCTCTACCCCTCGCTCATGCTCGCAGAGGGCCTGGCTCCCGCCTCCGACGCGCTCCGCGTCTTCTCGATCCTGCTGCGTGACCTGCGCGACTTCCGTGTGGCGGCCAAGCGCCTCGCCAACGAGGCGCCTGCCGCGGCCGAGCGGCTCTTGCTGACCGCGCTCCAGCAGACCTTCAAGATCCTCATCAACTCGTTCTACGGCTACCTGGGTGCCGGCTTCGCGCACTGGAACGACTACGACGTCGCCAACCGCGTGACCGCCGAGGGGCGCCGGCTGGTGACGGCGCTGCTCGACCGCCTCCGCGAGCTGGGGGCGACGCCCATCGAGGTGGACACCGACGGCATCTACTTCACTCTCCCCCCCGCGTCGCGCCCCGCCGCCGGGGACGGGGACAGCGCCGTCGCCCTCCTCGCGGCGCTCGCCGGGGTTCTGCCCGAGGGAATTCAGCTGGAGCTGGCCGGCCGCTACCCGGCCATGCTGAGCTACAAGATGAAGAACTATGTGCTCCTGGACGCGGACGGCAAGCTCCTCGTCAAGGGATCGAGCCTGCGCTCCCGCGGCCTCGAGCTCTTCCAGCGCCGGTGGATGGAGGAAATGTTCCGGCTGCTCCTCACCGGGCGTCGCGACGAGATCCCGGCGCTCCTGCGCCGCTGGGAGGAGGACTTCACCCACCGGCGCCTGACGGTGCAGCAGTTCATGAAGACGGAGACGCTGCAGGAGTCCCCGGCGAACTACCAGGAAAAGGTCGCGGCGGGGACGCGGAACCCAAGCGCGCTCTACCAGCTGGCGCTCCGGTCCTCGCGGGCATACCAGGCTGGCGATCAGCTCTCCTACTACGTGACCGGCACCGGGCCGCGGGTGAAGGTCAACGAGGCCGCCAAGCTGGCCTCGTCCTGGGACCCGGCCGCCCCCGACGAGAACACGGCCTACTACCTCGCCAAGCTCCGCGACCTCCACGAGAAGTTCCGCCCCCTCATCGAGCAGGACGGCCTGCGGCCGGTGGAGGAGGACGTGGCGGCCGCTCCGACCCAGGAGTCCCTCGATCTCGACGCCTGAGCCCGGAAGGGCGCCGGCCCGCGCCTCCCGTTGCGAGCGAGAGGCGACAGGCCAGCCGCGCCCCCGGGAAAAAGGAAGACCCCGGAGGCCTGGCCCCGGGGTCCTGTGTCTCGCCCGGCCTGTCAGCGGCTAGCGCCGCCACCCGCCTCCGCCCGCGCCGCCCCCCGGCCGCGGTCCGCGGTCCGACCGAGGTCCACCCGCTCCGCGCTGCGGCTGCGGGCGCGCCTCGTCCACGACCAGGTTGCGATCTCTGAAGAGACGCCCGTTCAGCATCTCGATGGCCTTCGACGCCTCTTCCTTGGTGGACATCTCCACGAAGCCGAATCCCCGGGGCCGCCCGGTGAACTGATCGGTGACGATCCGCACCGACTCCACCGTGCCGGCCTGCTGGAACAGCTCCCGCAGATCTTCCTCCGTGGCCTGGAAGGAGAGGTTGCCGACGAACAGCTTTGCAGGCATCACGACCCTCCTGCCGCGATCAGGACCGAGTCAACGACCTCTCCCCGGCTCGCCTGCGGCGTGTAGGGCATCGCGCCCCGAAAGACCCCGCGCTGCGGCGAACGCGCAACGCCCGCCCGCCGCGCACTAGGTAACGGTACTGAGCGTGCCGGACACTGTCAAGCGAAGTTTCTCGGAATGTTCCTTCTTTCACGATGTTACGACACGGGGGCGGGCCGGCTCAGAGGTACACGCCGCGCGTGATCCCCCCGTCAACCGTGATGGCGATGCCGGTCAGGAACGAGGCGCGCGCCGAGGCGAGGAAGCACACCAGGTCGGCCACCTCCTCGGGCAGCGCGATCCGCCCCAGCGGGAGGTCCGCCGCGCGCTCCCTCTCGAAGGCCGCGACGTCCTTGCCCGCGGCCTGCGCCTGCTGGCGCGTGAGCGCATCCCAGCGCTCCGTCTTCACCGGTCCCGGCGAGACGGCCGTGACGAGGATGTTCGACTTGGCACCGAGGTCGGCCAGCGCCTTGGTGAAGTTGATCAGCGCCGCATTGGCCGTGCCCCCCATCATGTAGGTGGCCGACGGATTCCGCGCCGCCGCCCCGACCACGTTCACGATGCGGCCGCCCCCCTGCCGCTGCATCTGGGGAAGGATCTCGCGCGCCATGCGGATGTAGCCGAGGAGCTTGAGCCGCCAGCCGTTGAGCCACTCCTCGTCGGGCGTCGCCAGGAAGTCACCTGCCCTGATGGCGCCCGCGTTGTTCACGAGGATGTCCAGGCGGCCCAGCCGGCTCACCGCCTCGGCGGCCGCGCGCTGGACGCCCTCACGCTCCCCGAGATCGGCCGCGATCGTCTCCACGCGCCGGCCCGTCGCGGCCTCGATCTCGCTCGCCGCGCGCGCCAGCGTTCCGGCGTCCCGGGCGCAGATCATCACCCGGGCGCCCTCGCTGGCCAGCGCTCGCGCCACCGCGCGCCCGATGCCCTTGCTGCCTCCTGTGACCAGCGCCGTCCTGTCCCCGAGCCCGAGATCCATGGCTGCTCGTTCCCCCCTTGGCGCCCGTCGACGCCTCTCGTCTCAGTCTCGCCGCGGGAAACAGGGCACGGCGGCCCAGTCGAAGGCCCCGGCATCCCGCGCTCCCAGGACCACCGCCTCCTCCCAGCACCGCCGAACGCCCTGGCCGAAGCTCTCCAGATCCATCCCGTCGAGCCTCCGGCCCAGGAGCCGCGCGCAGCCGTCGTGGAGGAGGAGTCGGGCGCCATCCAGGTTGCCGTTGGCCAGATGCTGGAATCCCACCGCCACCTGGATCAGCCCCTGGAGCACCTCGCGCTCATCGCCCTCGGACCGCATCCAGTACGGCTCCAGCTGCTCGTGCATCTCGAAGTAGAGACCGGCGTCGAAAAGGCATGCGGCCGTGTGGAGCGCCCGCCGGAGCGGCGGGTCCCTCGGCTCCAGCGGCCGCCCGCGCACCAGCCGCCAGCCTCGCCGTGCCCGCTCGCAGAAGTCCGCCTGATGGGCGCGGAGCCCGCTCTTCACGGCCAGCCCGTCGCGGTGGCGCTCGAAGAGATCGGCGGGGAAGGAGTCCGGGACACGGCCGGCCACCTCCAGCGCCCGCGGATCGTCGCACACCGCGGTGAGGGCCTCGAGGCCCCGGCGCGCGTCCTCGTCGTGAAAGGCCCCCAGGATGAGCTCCGTGAGGCGGTTCCGGAGCGGCAACGGCAGCGTCACATGACGCCCGAGAGCGGGGACAGGGCCCGGGAACATGGCGAGCGGAGGGGATGGGCCCTCCGGAGCCGGCGATGCGGGAGGCGGCAGATGGGGCAACGGCCGCGAGCCATCGGCGCGCAGTATAGCATGCGGGTCAGAGGCGCTCGACGCGCGTGCCCGCCAGCAGATCGTGGAGCGCGCGCCTGTCCCGTCGCAGCGCGGCCAGCACATGTCCACCGCCGAACGCGAGCAACGACAACGCCCACCCGAGCGCCCGGCCGACCGCCATCCCGAGCGTGAGCGGACCACCTTCGGCCGCGACGACCCTGATGCCGAGGATCATCTTGCCCATGGTCTGGCCGAAGAGCCAGTGAAAGAGCACCGAGTAGACCAGCGGGAAGAGCCAGCGGAAGGCACCCCCCGCTGCCTGGAACACGCGCGAGCCCTGCAGCGCCGCCCCCCAGAGCCAGCCGCCCAGCACGCCCACCGTCACCTGCGCCGCCACGATGAAGGCCCAGTCGAGCACCACCGCCGCAGCCCGAGCCCAGAACCCGGCCGGCCGTGCCGCCACGCCCGGCGGCGAGGGCTCGGCGGTCTCCGCCTCGGGGACAGCGCAACCCGGGCCGGGCTCCAGCATCGCGCGCGCATGGTAGCACAGGTATAATTCCGCCATGATCTCAGTGCAGGAGGGCCAGGCGCGGATCCTCGCGCAAGTCACCTCCGTCGCGCCGCCCCAGGTCGTCCCGCTCCCCGAAGCGCTCGGCCGCGTGCTCGGCGAAGCCCTGCGGGCGGCCATCGACGTCCCCCCGGACGACAACTCCGCCGTGGACGGCTACGCCGTCGCCCACGCGGAGGTCGCCGCGGGGGGCCACCGCAGCCTGCGGGTCGTGGCCGATCTCCCCGCCGGCGCCATGTTCGACGGCCGCCTCGCCGCCGGGGAGACCATCCGCATCATGACGGGAGCGCCCATGCCCGCCGGCGCCGACACCGTGTACCCCCAGGAGGTGGCCGAGCGCGAGGGAAGGCGGATCCGTGTGGGAGCCATCGTGCGCGGCGCCAACGTCCGCTATCGCGGCGAGGACGTGCGGGCGGGCGGAGTCGTCCTCGAGGCCGGCACGGTGCTCCGTCCCCAGGAGCTGGGCGTGGCAGCCTCTCTCGGCCTGCCACAGCTCAGCGTGCGCCAACGCCCGCGCGTGGCCATCGTCTCCACCGGCGACGAGGTGGCCGAGCCGGGCGGAGCGCGCAAGCCGGGACAGATCTACGACTCCAACCGCTTCTCGATCCGCGGCCTCGTCGAGCAGGCCGGGGGCCGGGTCATCGACCACGGCGTCGTCCCCGACCTCTTCGACGAGCTTCGGGCGAGGCTCCTGAGGGCCGCGGGCGACGCCGACATCGTGCTCACCTCCGGCGGGGTCTCGGTGGGGGACTACGACCTCGTCAAGGCCGTGCTCCGGGAGTCCGGCGGCATAGACTTCTGGCAGGTGGCCATGCAGCCCGGCCGCCCGCTGGCCGTAGGGCGCATCGGCCCGGCGCACTTCTTCGGGCTGCCGGGCAATCCCGTCGCCTCCATGCTGACGTTCTGCCTGTTCGTGCGCCCGGCGCTCTGGAAGCTGGCGGGCCGGCGCGACCTCTTCCCTCCCCGCTTCCATGCCGTGGCGGTGGAGCCCTTGAGCAAGAAGCCCGGGCGGCGCGAGTTCAAGCGCGGCGTCCTCGCTTACACCGGCGAGCGGTGGGAGGCGCGGAGCACGGGGCCGCAGGGCTCCGGGATCCTCACCTCCATGGCCCGGGCCAACTGCTTCATCGTCATCGAGGAGGAGCGGGGGGACGTGGCGCCCGGAGAGCGCGTCGTCGTCGAGCCCTTTCCCCCCGCCTGAGCGCGCGCGCTCCTGCGCTATCCCATGCCGCACCGGATCCGGACCGACCTGATGGAGCAGATCGCTCCCCTCGCGGAGGAGACGGCGACCGCCTTCGCCCGCAGCCTCGCCGACCTGGCCTACGCCGATGTCCGGGTCGAGATCAGCGAGGGCAAGTGGGCTTCGGCGGAGAACGGGTCGGCCAAGTCCTCGGGCGACGACTATAGCTTCGCGGTCGGGATGCGCGTGCTGGCGGGTTCCCGCGCCATCGCCCCGGGGTACTTCGGCCGGGCGCTGGGCGCGGCGGACCTCGACGGGCTCGCGGCGCTCCTGCGGGACGGCTTGCGCACCGCGCATCGACGGGCGCTGGCGAATGCCGAGGCGAAGGCGGACGCGCGGGGGAAGTTCGGTCCCCTGGGCGAGGCCCTGACTGACACGCGCCTCTCCCCGGTCCGCGCCAGTCGCGACGTGGTGCCGCCGGTCTTCGAGCTCGACCCGCGCAGCATGGATCTCGGCGAGATGGTCCACTTCGCCACGGAGGTGTCGCGCCAGGTCTCCGGCGCGGACAGCCGTCTCCGCTACAACTACATCTCCGCCATGACCCAGCTCGCCCGCGAGCTGTTCGCCTCCTCCGAGGGCGCCCTCATCGACCAGTCCTTCGCCCTGACCCAGGGCATGTGCTACCTCGTGGCGGGTGACGAAGGCCACGGCCAGGAGATCTACGACGTGGTGGGCCACCAGCGCGGCTGGGAGATCCTCGCCGCGGGCGTGGACGATCCGCTCCTGGCCTTCCCCCCCTTCCCGCGCTTCGCGCTGGACATGGCCCGGGAGGGCGCGGAGCTGGCCACGGCACCGCCTCTCCCTACCCTGGACCGGGCGGTCACCGTGGTGACGGACCCGCATTACAACACCCTCGTCGCCCACGAGATCATCGGCCACCCCATGGAGCTCGACCGGGGCCTCAAGCTGGAGACGGCGTATGCCGGGCGGTCGTGGCTCCTCCGGGACCTCGACCGCCACCACCTCGGGCGGCAGATCGCCTCGCCGCTCGTGACCGCGTACTCCGACCCCGCGCTGCCCGGTTACGGACACTACAGGTACGACCACGAGGGCACGCCGGCCCGGCGTGTGGTGCACATCGAAGACGGCGTGTTCAGGGGCTTCATGAACAGCCGGCAGACCGCCGCCATCTTCGGCGGCAGCCCGAACGGGCACTGGAAGGCCACGGAGGCCTCCCTCGTCCCCCTCATCCGCATGTCCAACACGGTGTTCGGCGCGGGCGAACGCGACCCTGCCGACATCATCAAGGAAGTCGACCGCGGCTACTACCTCGTGGGCCACAAGACGCCGTCCATCGCCGAGAGCCGTGAGAACTTCCGCATCTCCGCCCGCAAGGTCTACGAGATCCGCGACGGACAGCTCGGGCGCCTGTACCGCGACGGCGGGATGATGGCCGACACGCAAACCTACCTCATGAACGTCGACGCGGTGGGATCGGACTTCCGCCTCTACCCGATCCCGAATTGCGGCAAGGGGCAGCCCATGCAGACCAAGAAGCTCGGCAACGGCGGGCCGACCATGCGGAGCCGCGCCATCATCACCGGAGGCCACTAGCCCTGCCCACCGCGGGGGAGCTCCGACGGGCGGTGGCCGAGGCCTTGGCCTTCGTCGCCGCCCAGCCCGGCGTGCGCGAGGCCGAGGTGTTCGCGGCCGCCAACCGGACCCTCCTGACGCGCCTCAATTTCACCTCCCACATTCCCTGCAACGGCATCGAGGAGCCCAAGTCCAGCGAGGGGTACGGGCTCGGCGTCCAGGCGGTGTTCGAGGCCCCCGGCGGGTTCGCCACGATCGGCTTCGGGGCGGAGCCGAGCGACCTCTCCCGGCGGGGCGTGGAGCGGGCGCTCGACAAGGCCAGGCGGGGCGCGGTCCACGACCCCGAGTTCGTGTCGCTGCCGAGGCCCGGCTCCGAGAGCCGCCGGCTCCACGCGTACCACGACCCGCGGCTCCTCGAGGTCGGCGACGGGCAGCTGGTCGAGGTCGGCTGGCGGGTCCTCGGGGGGGCCCTCAACGCCTTCCTCACCTCGTCCCGGCTGGCTGATCTCGCCGGGGGCGACGCGGGCCTCCGGCGTCTCGGCCTCATCGTGGGCGGCGACGTGACGGTCCTGCAGGAGCGGATCGCCATCGCGTCGACCCACCTGCCGGGGCCGCAGACGGACGAGTCCACGCTCATGATGGGCTTCGTGACCGCCATGGTGGAGGCGCACGACGCCAAGGGCTCGGGCTGGTCCACGGGCACCGGCCTCGAGCGCTTCACCGACGAGGCCGGCGTCGAGGCGGCGCAGAACGCCATCGCCGCCATCGGCGGCGAGCGGGTCCCCGCGGGGGACTATACGGTGATCCTCGGCAAGCAGCCGGTGGCCGATCTCCTCAACAACCTCGTCATCCCGGCCTGCCAGGCCGGCGCCTTCTACTCGTCCAGCACACCCTTCCTCGGGCGGCTCGGCAAGCCGGTGGCCTCGCCGCTGCTCTCGGTGTACGACAGCGGCGCCGCGCCGGGTCTCATGGGCTCCAAGGGCATCACCTGCGAGGGGCTCCCCACCGGGCGCACCGACCTCCTCCGGAACGGCCAGCTGGTGGGGCTCCTGACGAACTGGTACGACGCCCAGCGACTGCTGCGCGACCCGCTCATCCGCCAGAAGCTCGGCGTGGAGGCGACCGCCGCCTCCCCGGCGCTGGTCGCGCGCAACGGCTTCCGCTACACGGGCGGCGGCGGGCGGGCCTTCGACGTCCAGCCGGGGGTCGCGGCCTCCAACGTGATCGTGGAGGGCGCCGAGCCCGTGCCACTCGGGGAGCTGATCCGCGCGGTCAAGGACGGGCTCTACATCGGCCGCATCTGGTACACGTACCCGATCAACGGTCTGGGCGCAGGCGACTTCACTTGCACCGTGGTGGGCGACTCCTTTATCATCCGGGACGGTCGAATCGCGGGTCCGCTCCGTGCCAACGTCATCCGGATCAACGACAACATCACGCGGCTGCTCCAGAGCATCGTCGGCATCGCCAGGGACGCCAAGGGCACGCTCGTCTGGGCGGCCGACGAGGTCGTGTACGCTCCCGAGATCGCCGTGAGCGGCGTCCACGTCGACGAGATCTCGAGCCCCATGGAGGTGTTCGACTGATGGCCAGGCCCGACCTCGCGCGGCTCCAGCAGCTCGCCCGGGAATGCCGCGTCCAGATCCTGCGCATGCTCACCCACGCCGGCTCGGGCCACCCCGGCGGCTCCCTCTCCGTGGCCGATATCCTGGTGACGCTCTACTTCCACCGCATGCGCTACGACCCCGCGCGCCCCGGCTGGGAGGAGCGCGACCGGCTGGTGCTCTCCAAGGGACACTGCGTGCCCGCCCAGTACTGCTGCATGGCCCGGGCCGGCTTCTTCCCCGAGAGCCAGCTCATCACCCTCAGGAAGCTGGGGAGCCCGCTGCAGGGCCATCCCGACCGCGTGATGCTGCCGGGCATCGAAGCGGCCACGGGCTCGCTCGGCCAGGGGCTCTCCATTGCCGTCGGCATGGCGCTGGGGCTCAAGCTCGGCGGCAAGGCCGCGCGCGTCTACTGCGTCGTGGGCGACGGCGAGATCCAGGAGGGCCAGGTCTGGGAGGCCGCCATGTCGGCGCCCCAGCTCGGCCAGCCCGCCCATGCACTGGACAACCTCTGCGTCATCGTCGACTACAACAAGATCCAGCTCGACGACCACGTGAGGAATATCCTCGACCTCGAGCCCCTGGTGGACAAGTGGAAGTCCTTCGGCTGGCCGGTTCTCGACATCGACGGCCACGACTTCGCCCAGATCGACAAGGCGCTGGACCACGCCGAGGCCATCAAGGGCAAGCCCACTTTCGTGGTGGCCCACACCGTGAAGGGCAAGGGCGTCTCCTTCATGGAGGACGAGCCCGAGTGGCACGGCAAGGCGCCCAAGCCTGCCGAGGCGATCCGGGCCATCGGCGAGATCCTCGGCGACCCGCTGCCCGCCTGGGCCCAGGCGGTCGTGGGCGAGATCGAGCGCCTGGAGAAGCGGTGATGGCGGCCAAGGCCTCGCGCGCCGCCTTCGGGGAGGCCCTCCTCGAGCTGGGCGCCACGGATGAGCGCATCGTCACCGTCGACGCCGACCTCTCGAAGTCCACGATGACCGCGAAGTTCGCGAAGGCCTACCCGTCACGCGCCTTCAACGTCGGCATCGCCGAGTCCACCATGATCGGCATGGCGGCCGGGCTCGCGCTCACCGGCCGCGTCCCCTTCGCCTGCTCGTTCGCCTGCTTCCTCGTGGGGCGCTTCGAGACGATCCGCGTCTCGGTGGCCTACACGCAGGCCCCCGTCAAGCTCGTGGGCACGCATGTGGGCGTTGCCATCGGGGAAGACGGCTACACGCAGATGGGGCTCGAGGACATCGCCTGCATCCGCGCGCTGCCCAACATCCCCATCGTCCAGCCCGCCGACGAGCTCGAGACCAGGCAGGCGGTGGCCTGGGCCGTGGGGCATCCGGGCCCCGTGTACCTGCGGCTCACCCGGCAGAGCCTGGAGCCGGTCCACGAAGACGGCTACCGGTTTCGCTTCGGGCTGGCCGAGGTCTTGCGCCCCGGCCATGACGTCACCATCGTGGCCTCGGGCGGCCCGCTCTGGAACTGCCTCGAGGCCGCCGAGCGGCTCGCCGCCCAGGGTGTCGTCGCGGAGGTGGTCAACGTGGCGACCATCAAGCCGCTGGATGAGGAGACGATCCTGGGCTCGGCGGGAAAGACGGGACGGGTGGTCACGGTCGAGGACCACGGTGTGCATGGCGGCCTCGGCGGCGCCGTGGCCGAGCTGCTCGGCGAGGTCATGCCCACCCCGCTCCGGCGGCTGGGCGTGACGGGCTTCGGCGAGTCAGGCGACCCGAGGGGGCTCTACGCCAAGCACGGGCTCGATCCCGACGGTATCGCGGAGAGCGTCCTCAAGTTCCTCCACCGCTGACGGGTGGCGGGCGCGCGGCGTCCGCTGCGCCCGAGCAAGGCAGCGGCAGGCCAGTGTCCATCAGGGGCGGTAGCCCTTGGCCGTGAGCGTGGCCTCCACGCGGGCCCGATGCTTCCGCTCCCAGGCCTCCAGCGTCTCGGCCGCATCCGCGGAGGCCTTGGCCTGGGCGCGCGCCAGCACCTCGGCGGCGCGGACACCGGGCACCACCACGATCCCCTCCTCGTCGGCCACCACCACGTCGCCCGGGCCCACGTGCACGCCTCCGCAGGTGATGGGCGCGTTGATCTGGCCTGGCCCTTCCTTGCCCCCCGGGATCGGTGACACGCCGCGGGCGAAGAGCGGGAAGCCCCGGGCCCGGGACTCGGCCACGTCCCGGATGACGCCGTCGATCACGAACCCCTGCACTCCGCGCCCCTGGGCCACCGCGCACACGTTGCCGCCGGCGACGGCCATCTCCTGGTCGCCCGCCTCGACCACGATCACGTCCCCGGGCTCCGCGAGGTAGATGGCGGCGTGGAGCATGAGGTTGTCGTGGCGCGCCGTCCGCACGGTGAAGGCCGGACCGGCGATGCGCGGCACCTCGGGCCACAGCGGCCCGATGCCGATCCGCATGACGCGGCCGAGCTCCAGCACGTCGGCCAGCGTGGTGGGGGAGAGGGCGCGGTAAGCGCGCAGCACGTCGGCCGGCGGGCGGGGGATGTCGATCCGGATGGCGGAAGGAATCGTGGTCACGGGTCACTCCGAGAGTTTGAGGAGAAGGCCGGTGCGACGAGCGCGCGTGATGGCGGCGGCCAGCGCCCAGTGCGCGAGCGCCACGTAGAGGAGGGCCAGGGCGAATCCCTTCGCCAGCGGGTCGCTGAACTGGGGGTCGAACCCATAGCCCGCCCGGAACGCATCCAGGAAGTACGTCAGCGGGATCGCGGCCGAGATGGCGGCCACCCAGCCAGGGAGCACCGAGATCGGGTAGTAGATCCCCGCCAGCATGACGATGAGGTTCACGGCCGCCCAGGCGGAGGTCTCGGCCCGCGTGCCGAAGAGCAAGACCAGCGTGCAGACCAGGAGCCCGATGACGAGGGCGCAGAGGAAGCAGCCGGCCAGGAACGCGGCGAGGCTCCTCGCGCCACCGCCCAGGAAGTCGAAGCCGAAGGCGCGGCTGCCGATGGCGGCCATGAGCCCGAAGACGACGAGGCCGCGCGCCACCCCCACGAGCCAGGAGCCCAGCGCCAGGTGACGGATGCCGACCGGGGCGAGGAACTGGTGCTTCATCGACTTGGACCAGATGTCGAAGAGCACGGCATAGGCCACGTCGAGCTGGCAGACCTGCACGGCCGAGAGCGCCACGGTGCCGGAGAGGATGAAGGCGGTCATCTCGGGGGTCAGCGAGAGGAAGCGGGTCAGGAGCCCGTGCGAGACCATGGCCACGCCGGGCCAGAAGGTCAGCTCGAAGAGGAAGAAGACGTTCCGGCGTGCCATGATCACGTTGCGGCAGGCGAAGGCCCAGGTCCGCGTCCACTCCGCCCGGAGCCCATCGGCGTGCAGCGCAGGCTCGCTCACGCTCGCCATTCTCCCGTATCCGCTCGCCTCGCCTTCGGCTGCGGCTCGCCCGTCAACGGTATCCGCTCGCCTCGCCTTCGGCTGCGGCTCGCCCGTCAACGGTTGAGCTCAACGAAGACCTCTTCGAGATCGGGCTCGCACACCTCGCATCCCCGCACCACCACCCCCTGCTCGTGGAGCCACCGCAGGAGCTCCGGCAGCCGCTTGTCGGCCGCATCCACCGCGCACTCGATATGGTCCTCCCGCAGCCGGCACTCGAGCACCCCCGGCAGCGAGGACAGGCCGGCGGGCTCCAGCGGGTCCAGCCTCAGCGCAATGACCTCCCCCAGCCTGATCTGGCGCTTGAGCGCGTCCGGGGCGCCCTGGGCCAGGATGCGCCCGGCCTTGATGAAGGCGACGTCGTCGCAGAGCTCTTCGGCCTCCCGCATGTAGTGGGTGGTGAGGATGATCGTGGTCCCCCGCTCCCGCCTCAGGCGGGCGATCTGGGCGCGGATCCTGATGGACACGTCCGGATCGAGCCCCAGCGTGGGCTCGTCGAGGAAGAGCACTTCCGGCTCGTTGAGGAGCGCCTTGGCGAAGGCCAGCCGCTGCTTGAGCCCGGTGGACAGCTCGTTGTACTCCGTCTTGCGGTGTGAGGTGAGCTCACACAGCTCGATGAGCTCTTCCACGCGCCGTCTCAGGGCGCCGCCCGAGAGGCCGTAGAGCCTGCCGTAGAACATGAGCACTTCTGCCGGCCTGAGACTCCAGACGAAGGAGGCATTGCCGCTGGCCATGTTGAGCCGGCGGCGCACGGCCAGACTCTCCCGCACGACATCCATGCCGAGCACGCTGGCCGACCCCGCATCAGGCAGGAGCAGCGTCGCCAGGATGGAGAGCAGCGTGGTCTTCCCGGCCCCATTGGGCCCGAGCAGCCCGAAGATGGCCCCGCGGGGGACTTCGAGGCTCACCCCCCGGAGCGCCTCGGTGCGCCGGCGATGAAACCAACCCGTTTTGAAGGCCTTCGTCAGGCCGCGCGCCTCCACGGCGGGCATCACCGGGCCATCGTACCACCGCGGCCCGGGGGGCGGGCGGCGGGCGCCCGTTGCTTCTCGGGCCCGTGTGCCCGGGGACGACCCATCGCCCTCCGCTCCGGAGACCCCCCCTCGGGTTTGAAGCGCCCCGGTTGATCTGGTAGAACCGGAGCGTGGATGCCCAGGAGGAGCCCACCGCGTGGCGGTGTCAGGCCGCTGCCCTGGCCCCAGGCCAGACCGCGACCTTCCGCCTGGAGCGCAACGGGAAGGCGGTGCACGGCTTCGTCGTGAACCACGCCGGCTGCCACCACGCTTACGTCAACCGCTGTCCCCATGCAGGCACCCCGCTGGACCTCTGGCCCAACGAGTTCTGGACCGAGGACGGCCGGCACCTCGTCTGCGCCACTCACGGTGCCATCTTCGGCCCGGACACCGGCGTCTGCCTCGACGGCCCCTGCCCCGGTGACCGGCTCGAGCGCCTCCCCGTCGAGCGCGATGGAGATACGCTGGTGATCTCATGTCCGACCTGACCCCGGACGAGGAGATGGCCGAGGTCGAGGAGGCCAACAGCCGCTTCTACCGCGCCGTCGAGAGCCTGGCCATCACCGAGATGGACAGGATCTGGTCCCGCGGCGACCACGTCCGCTGCATCCACCCGGGCTGGGGGCCCCTCGAGGGCTGGGAGGCGGTGCGGCAGTCTTGGCAAGCCATCTTCAAGGACAGTCCCGAGATGAGCTTCACGCTCGCGCACGTCCAGATCCGGGTCGGCGGCGACATCGCCTGGGTGACCTGCACCGAGAACATCCTCTCCCAGGTCCGCGGGAACATCGGCGTGACCACGGCGCTCGCCACCAATGTCTTCGAGCGCGAAGGCGGCGACTGGCTCATGGTGCTCCATCACGCCTCGCACATCCTGACTGGCGCCCCGCCGGGGGAGGCCTGATGCCAGGGGCAATCCTGGGCACCCGGAGACTCCGGCTGCGCCCCTTCACCGCCGAGGATGCGGAGGCGCATGCGCGGCTGTACGCCGATCCCGAGGTGACGCGGTATCTCGGGGGCGCGAGTGCCATCGCCCAGACGCCGGGCGAGCGCTCGGCCCGCACCCTGGAGGCGTTCGTGCGCCACTGGGCGGAGCACGGCTTCGGGGTCTGGGCCGTGCTGGAGCGCGAGAGCGGGCGCCTGATCGGCCAGTGCGGGCTCAAGTACCTTCCGGTGGCTCCCGTGACGGCGCCGGAGGTGGAGATCCTCTACGCCCTCGAGCGCCGTTGCTGGGGCCGCGGCCTCGCGACCGAGGCGGCCGGCGCCGCGCTCCGCCACGGCTTCGTGACGCTGCGGCTGCCGCGCATCGTCGCCGTGACCCGCCCGCAGCACCGCGCCTCGCTCGGCGTGATGGGCAAGCTCGGCATGAGCTGCCACGGAAGCGTGGAGGTTTGCGGGATCCGGGCCGTGCTCTACGCGCTGTCGCGGGAGACCTACCTCGCCCGCCGGGACGCCCGCCGCCCTGGCCCCGCTACGCCGACAGCGCGACGAGCAAGCGATCCACGGAGCGCTCGAGGCAGCGGCTGATCTCGTCGCGGCAGGCGCGGAAGCTCTCCTCCCCCTGCGTGGCCGGATCGGCGATGTCGCCCTCCTCGCCGGCCAGCTCGCGGAGCGTGAGCACCGGCCGCCCCCGCGCCTCGGCGAAGCCCTCCACCATCCGCTTCTGCTGCAGCGTCATCGTCACGATGAGGTGCGCCTCGGCCAGGAGATGGCGGTGCCGCTTGAGATCCGTGGACGCCAGCTCCTCCTCGCCCAGCTCGATGCCGGCCTCCCTGAGCACGAGCCGCGCATCCAGAGAGGGCACCATGCCGTCCCGCGCATAGGGAGCGATGCCTCCCGACCGGATGCGGACCCCCGCCAGGGCATCACGCCCGGCCAGCAGCCGCTCGAGGAGCAGCTGCGCCATCACGCTGCGCGCGGTGTTGGCGTGGCAGACGAGGAGGATGGTCCTCACCGTTCCTCCCGGGGGGACCGCCAGAAGCGCACGCCCCCGCCCAGATCTTTCCACTCGGTGGGCGGCCGCTCGTCGAGGGTCTGGCCGAACGCCGTGCCTGGAGGCAGCTCGAGATCGCTCCCCAGCGTGCCGGGAAAGAGGGTGGCCAGCTCCTCGGGGGCCAGCCGGCGATCGGCCGCCAGCCGCCTCACCGCCTGCGGCTGGGCGAGCAGCGTGTAGCCGTAGCCGAAGGAGTGGAAGACCTGGCCATTCACCCCGGCTCCGGCGTCGCTGGCCAGGTAGACCACCAGCGGCGCCACGTTGTCCGGATCGCGCTCCGTGCCGGCGGCCATCTGGCTCGGCCACTTGCCGGTCTCGGCGAACACCTTCTGGCCGCGCGGCGTCGAGTCGATCATCCGCGTCGCCCCGCTCGGGAGGATGGCATTGGCCGTCACGCCGTACTTCGCCATGGCGTTGGCCGTGGACCAGGTGAGCCCGATGATCCCGGCCTTGGCGGCGGCGTAGTTGGGCTGGCCCGGCGAGCCCAGCGCCGAGACCGACGACATGCTGATGATGCGCCCGCCCTGCTGCTGCCGCATGGCGATGGTGGCGGCACGCGTGCAGTTGAACGTGCCCTTCAGGTGCACGGCGACCACGACGTCCCACTCGGCCTCGCTCATGTTGAAGATCATGCGGTCACGCAGGATGCCGGCCACGTTGACCAGGATGTCGATGCGCCCCCACGCGTCGATGACCTGCTGGACCATGGCGGGTCCCTGCTCGGAGTCGGCCACCGACCCGTAGTTGGCCAGCGCCGTGCCACCCTGCCGCCTGATCTCCTCCACCACCTGGTCCGCCGGCCCCCGCTCGACGCCCTCGCCGGCGAGGCTCGCGCCGAGGTCGTTGACGACGACCCGGGCGCCGGCCGCGGCCAGGGCGATGGCGATGCCGCGGCCGATGCCGCGGCCGGCCCCCGTCACCAGCGCCGTCTTGCCGTCGAGCATTCCCATGGCCCTGCGCTCCTCAGGACAGCGAGTCGAGGAACTCCGCCAGCACCCGGTTGAAGGCCTCCGGCTGGGCCAGGTTGGAGGAGTGCCCGGCGCCGGCGATGACCTCGAGCCGGGCGCCCGGGATCTTCTTGGCCATGTACTCACAGGGGGCGAGGAAGGGGGTGTCCTCCCCGCCGACGATGATGAGGGTGGGCACGCCGATGCCCGGCAGGGAATCGATGATCCGGGAGTCCTGCTGGGCCAGCATGCCCCGCGCCGCATGCGCCAGCCCCTGGGCGGAGCGGTGGTGGCGCATGGCCTCCTCCATCTCGCGGCTCCGGCCCCCCAGGGCCGCCAGGCCGCGGGCCTCGAGATCCTGGGCCCGCCTCTGCGCCTGCTGGTTCCACTCCTCCCGCGCGGCCGGCTTGCGGAAGCCGGGCCCCGAGTCGCAGATGACCAGCGCGCGGACCATCTCGGGATGCGCCAGGCGGAAGGCCAGCGACATGGTGCCGCCGAGGGAGAGCCCGCCCACCACGGCCCGCGCCTGCCCCAGGTGCTGGAGGAGCGCCCGCATGTCCGCCACGGTGAGCGCGTGCGAGTACTGCGCGGGGTCGGCGGGGCTGTCCGTCTGCCCGTGGCCGCGCATGTCCCAGGAGATGATCCGGTAGCGTTCCCCGAGAGCCTGCCGCTGCCCCTCCCACATCCGCCCGGTGGCCGAGTAGCCATGGGTGAGGAACACGGCCGGCCCGTGGCCGCCGTCCTGGTACTCGATCTGGATGCCGTTGAGCGCCGCCTTCGCCATGGCTGTCTCCCTCGTGTCGTTCACCCGGGCAGCGGGCGGTAGTACGCCTTCCCCGCCCCCACCCACTCCTGCAGCATGGCGCGGAACCCCGGCCCCATGGGATCGATGCCGCGGATGGGCATCGTGCCGCGCCGGATCGTGAAGTTGTGCGGCGCCAGCTCGCCGGCCCGCACGAAGTGCCGCTCGGCCGCCTCGGCGCGCCCTCGCCCGACGAGCCAGCGGCCGAGACCGAACTCGGCCCGCGCCTGCTGGTCGTCCGGGCCCGGCATGGCCTGGAGCCGTCGGACGTCCCGCGCACCCATGACGGGCGCCTCGCCACGGACCCAGCCACGGAGCAGGCCCAGATGGCGGGCCGCCTCGATCCCGGTGATGTGACGAAAGGTGTCGCTGCCGAAGGTCACGTCGTTGGGCCGGACGATGCGCCCCGCCTCGTCGATCCAGACTCCCGTGGGGACATTCACCATGTTGTACAGGTCGGCGACGCGATGCTCCACGTCGATGAGCGACGGGTGCGTCGGCCGCGCCGCCTCGATCCAGGGCCGCGCGTCTTCCGGGCTCCGGTCCAGCGCGACGGAGATCACGACGAAGCCGTACCCGTGGAGCTCCTCGTACAGCGCCTGCCAGACCGGCAGGTCGAGCCGGCACCCTCACCACGAGGCATACGCCACAAGGAAGACCTTGTCCCCGCGGTGCTCGGAGAGCGAGTGCGGGCGGCCGTGGAGGTCGGGCAGGCTGAACTCCGGGGCTTCGAGGGACGCCAGAGCGCCGGCCCGGTCGGCCGCGGAGGCGCCGAGATAGGCCGCCCGCTCCGGGAGCTCCAGCGCCAGCGGGCGGTCGAGGAGGCCCGCCAGCTGATCGAGCGCGATGCCCTCGGCCACGGCGCAGGCGGCCCCGGCGGGAAGCGGCACACAGAGCCCTTCCCGGCACAGGCCCTGCGACTCGAGCCGCCAGCCGAGGGCCTCGACGGCCTGCGGAGGGAGCCTGACGCCGCCAGCTCCGACCCAGGCTGGCACCACGACGGGCCGGCCGTCGTCGAGAAGCGTGAAGTCGCGCTCAGGCCCGCTCACGCTCGCCGCCTCGCGGCGGTGACGATGCTGCCGGCGCCGCGCTCGATCGTGCCCGGCAGCATATGGCCTGGGTCAGCGCCACGCCCAGACCGGCTGCTCGAGGTGATCCACCCGCGTCGCCCGACCGTGCACGACGACCTCCCGCAGCTGGTACAGCACCGCGGCGGTGGGCGCGTGGATCCACTTGCCGAGCACGGGCATCTGGATCACGGGCCGCTCGCTCTCGGGAATCCGCAGCAGCCGCGGGCTGTCGGTGCCCTCGAGGTCGTCGAGGGGGATGCGATGCACGGAGGCGACCTCGGCTGGGCTCGGCGCGAGCCCGGCCACGCGGCCCGCCCAGACCACGACCGGCGTGATGACGAAACCCGAGCGCGTGGGGTAGTCATCGAGCAGGCCGAGCACGGAGGCCCGGCTCCGGCGGAGCCCGACCTCCTCCATGAGCTCGCGCAGCGCCGCCCGCTCGGCGCTCTCCCCGGCCTCGATCGCGCCGCCAGGCAGCGCCCACTGCCCGGCGTGGTCGCGGAGGGCGGCGGCCCGCCGCGTGAGGAGGAAGCACGCTCGCCCGTGGATGTCGTCCAGCAGCACCACCGCCACGGCAGCCGCCCGGAGACCGTTCCCCCCATAGGCCCGCCGGTCGAAGGCGGCGAGGTGGAGCCGCGCCCGCGCCCGGAGCTTCGCGTCGAAGGCTGGCATCAGTAGGCCGGGAGCTTCCCCACCGTCACGCCGGACTTGCGGACGGCGGCCACCTCCTCGGCGGCCTTCGCCGCCAGGAAACGGCTGTCGCTGGCGAGCGTCACGAACTGGTAGCCGACGGCGATCATCCGGAGCGCGTAGGCCGCCGTGCTGTTGTGGATGCCGGCGACGACGCCGTGGCGCTTGCACGCCTCGACGATCTTCAGCTGCGCCTCCACCACCGGTGGGTCGGTCTGGTCCAGCCGGGGCTTGCAGCCCAGCGCGAGGCTCAGGTCGGAGGGGCCCACGTACACGGCGTCCACGCCGGGAACGCTCAGGATCTCGTCCAGATTCTGCACTGCCTCGGCGGTCTCGATCATCGGCATGACGATGACGTCGTCGTTGGCCCGATCGCCGTAGTCGGCACCTGCGTAGATGGACGCGCGCACGGGCCCCCAGCTCCGGAACCCTCGCGGGGGGTACTTGCAGGCGCCGACGAGCGCCTCGGCCTGGGCCCGCGTGTTGATCATGGGGCAGATGACACCGTAGACCCCGGCATCGAGGATCTTCATGAGCCGCCCGGGGTCGTTCCACGGCACCCGGGCCAGCGGCATCACCGGCGTCGTGGAGATGGCCTGGAGCATGGTCACCGCCGTCTGGTACTCGATGACCCCGTGCTGCAAGTCCACCGTGAGGGAGTCGAACCCCTGGTGGGCCATGACCTCGGCGGAGAAGGAGGCGGGGATGGACAGCCAGCCGTTGATCACCGCCTCCCCCCGCGCCCAGATCGATTTCAGCCTGTTCTCTCTCACGGCACTTCCCCCGGCATGTGAATGGTGGAGAGGCAGGCACCAGGATACATCAGAAACCCCCACACGGGACGCGGCTCGCCTCGCGCGAGAGGACGCTCGCATCGGAGGTCAGCGCCGCCGCAGGAGGAGGTGCGGCCCGTCTTCGGCCACCACGACGTAGCGGTAGTCGGGTGCGCCGAGCGAGAGCCTGATCCGCACCGTGCGCTCCTCGCGGACCATGGTGGCCCCCGGCAAGCTCCGCCAGGGATACGTCGTGGCGTTCACCAGCACGTGATCGCTCTTCTCGAGGCCCATGGGAAAGACGAAGACGAGCGGGCGCATGGCGAGATGCGGCACGTAGGGGTCCTGGGCCGACACCGCGGCGCCGGCGGGCACCTTCGCCAGGAGCCGGTGGGCGGCCCGCTGCTCGGGCGTCGGCCAGAAGCGGTACACGGCGAGCTGGTTCGCGGTCCGCGAGGCCAGGGCCAGGCTCGCCACCATTGCGACAACGAGCACGGCCGCGGGCAGGCGCCCGGGACGGCGCGCGGCAAGCCGCGCATAGCCCGCCACCGCAGCCACGAAGAGGAACGGCAGCACGAAGGCCTGGTACTGGGTGCGGTGGTGGAAGAGGACGGGATCGCGGCTCAGAAGATTCTGGGCGAGCCCGGGCAGCGCCCCCACCGCCGCGAGCGGCGCTGCCAGCGGCAGCAGTCCGAGCGGCGCCACGAGCGCCCCCAGATAGACGAGGCGCTGGAGCGTGGCGAGGCGCGTGACGGTCCGAATCGGATGCAGCAACACGGTGGAGAGGATCTCGGGGAGCGAGCGCCCCAGGTGGTCGTAGCGCCAGAGGTGGCTGTAGGCCTCGCCCCGGTAGCCCGGGATCAGCCAGCGCACCTCCACGAGGAGGATGCCGAGCGCGCCGGCGGCCATGCCGGCGCCCCAGAACCAGAGACGGCGCGCCAGCGCCACCCACAGCCCGAGCCCGACCACCGCGATGGCTGCGTCCTCCCGGCACAGGAGCGCCAGCCCCGCGGCGCCGCAGGCCCACAGCGGCCGCTCCGCCTCCACCGCCCAGACGGCGGCCAGCAGCAGCGGGATCACCAGCGCCGCTGCGTGGAAGTCGCGCACGTTGATGCCGTGGAGTGACGGGTTCACGAGGTAGAGGACGGCGAAGGCGGCCGCGGGCCGCTCATCCCCGAGCCGCCGGCGCGCGATGCCGAACACGGCCACGGCGCCCAGCGCCAGGAGCACCGACTGGGCGACGAGCAGCGCCACCGCGCCCGGCGCCACCCAGAAGGCCGGCACGAAGAGGTACATGATCGGCGAGAAGTGGTCGCCCCAGGCATGCATCTCGGGCAGGCTCACCCGCGGGCCGCGCCCGCCCGCGAGGTTCCACACGAGCTGCACGTAGTAGCCCAGGTCGAGGGCATGCGTCAGGAAGGTGTTGTGGCGCGTGACGGTGACGAACGAGAAGAGGAGGCCATAGGTGGCCACCCCGACGGCCACCACGCGTCGTGGCCGCCACGCCGGGATCGTCCAGGGCCTGACGAGCAGCCGCAGCGACACCACGCCGAGGATGGCCAGGACGATCTCCTCCGGCCGCCACCAGGGGAAGAGCAGGGCGCCGAGGAGACCGGCTCCGAGGGACAGCGCCAGGAGATCCAGGAGGCGGGCGGACGTCAAGGGGCGATCAGGGGCTGCGCGGCCGCGCGGCCTGGTCCGGCAGCCGCGTGTACCGCCCGCGAAGCGTCTCGAGACGGCGCGAGCGCTTGACACCCGAGCGGTGGAGAAGGTAACGCGTCACGACCCAGAGGATCTTGAGGCCGTACACGCACGAGTCGTAGAAGCCCGCCGAGGAGGCCTCCGGGAAGTAGCGGACCGGGACGGAGATCTCGGCGATCCGGAAGCGACCGGCCACAACCTGGGCGATGATCTCCTGGTCGAAGACGAAGCCGTCGGAGTTCATCCTGAAGTTCACGGCCTCCAGCGCCTCCCGGTGAAAGGCGCGGTAGCCCGTGTGGTACTCCGACAGCTCGATCCCGAATGCCCGGTTCTCCACCCAGGTCAGGACGCGGTTGGCCACGTATTTCCACCAGGGCATGCCCTGCTGGACGGCGGAGCCTGCGCCCTTGAGTCGCGAGCCCAGGACGAGCTCTGCTTCGCCGCGGACGATGGGCGCGATGATCTCGGGTAGAAGCGTCGGATCGTACTGGTAGTCCGGATGCACCATCACCACGATGTCGGCCCCGGCCCTGAGCGCCTCCGTGTAACAGGTCTTCTGGTTCGCCCCATAGCCGTAATTCCTGTCGTGGACGAACACCTCGAGCCCCAGCTGCCGCGCGATCTCGCGGGTGGCGTCCGTGGAGCCATCGTCCACTAGGATCACCAGGTTGACGGAGTCCTTCGGCAGCTCCTCGTAGGTCATCCGGAGCGTGCGCCCGGCGTTGTAGGCCGGCATCACCACCACGACCTTCGGCGGGGGCATCAAGGGGCCTCTCGCAGCCGGCACTCGGCGACGAACTGATAGGCGAGCCCGCCGGGCCACACCCGCGCGGCAGCGGCAGCCAGCCCGTGCAGCGCCTCGAGCCAGGCGCCGTGCAGCCTCTCGGGAATCACGAGCGGCAGCGGCACCGGCGTGACCCGGAGCGCCCGCACCTCCAGTCCAGCCCGGGCCAGGAGCGCGAGGAAGGTCTGCCGGGTGAAGAACCGCAGGTGGCTCCCGTCGAGGATGCCGCGGTCCGCGTACTCGAAGCGTCCGAAGAGGAGCGACAGACGAATCCAGAGGTGGGCCACGTTGGGCACCGACGCGACGACGCTCGCGCCGGGCGTGAGGAGCCCGTGGAGCCGGCGCATCACCCCGAGGGGGTCGCTCAAGTGCTCGAGCACGTCACCGTACACGGCGGCCTCGAAGGGCCCGCCCACGGCAGGCGTCTCCCGCTCGA
This sequence comes from Candidatus Rokuibacteriota bacterium, assembly GCA_016188005.1. Lineage (NCBI taxonomy): Bacteria > Candidatus Rokuibacteriota > Candidatus Rokuibacteriota bacterium. The sequence goes on from JACPIQ010000068.1 coordinate 75,923, forward strand.
GGTCCACCACGACAACCTCCCGGCACCTCCCGCGGGCGGCAGCCGCCCTGCCCGGGTCGCGCTCGAGGGCCGTGACCTGCCAGCCGCGTGCCGTGAGCCGCTCCGCCAGAAACCCATCGGCGGCCCCGACGTCCAGCAGCCGCCGGCCGCCGCCCTCCCCGAGCACAGCCAGGATCAGCGCGTGACTCGAGTAGCGATCGTCCTTCAGCCGGTACGCGACCGAGCTCACTGAAGCCGCCCTGGCACGACGGCGAGCAGCGCGGCCGGGCGCCGCCGCTCCAGCGGGATTCCGGTGAGCACACTGCCCGGCGAGCGGGCCCCTCAGGCGCCGCTGCCGACCACCGTCACGTGGGCTGCCTCGGGTCGGTGGGGTCGAACATGGGAATAGCCATGGCTCTGCCGTCCTTTCCCGGGTGGGCCGCGGCGCCGCCGACAAGTGCTGACGGGCCGTCCGGCGTGGGCGCAGGGCGGATTACCCGCCGGCCGGGCGCTGCGCCCACGGCCAGGATATCATCCGGCCCCGCGACGGCATGAACCACTTTGCCTTCGGCGCCCGCCGGTCAGGCGGCGGGGAAGCCCGGCCCTAAGCGCGTCCCGGATCGCGGTCGCTCGCTCGAACCGGGCAGCCACGGCTCCCCGAAAAAGGTGAACGGCGGCCTGGGCAGCCGCCGTTCACTGTCTCACAGCCTCGACAGTTGCTGCTTCAGGCTCGGCGACGCATGATGCCCAGAACCAGGAGCCCCAGCCCCATCAGGATCACCGCGGCGGGCCCAGGTACGCTGCCGCCGCCTTCCTCGATGATCTCCGCCACCTTCGTGGTCGTGAAATTGGTGAAGAACGGACCGGGATCGCTACGGAAGTCAAGGATGTTGAACGCAAGCCCGCCATTGGCCAGGGCCAGGGCGGCATAGTAGCCGAGGTCGTCATCGCCAGGATTGCGGATGACGTTGATCAGCTCGTTCGCCGCGGTTGCGGCCAGGTCCGCAGCCAGCGCGGGACGATTGCCAGCCACGTCGTCGTTCTCGTCAGTGATCAGGATGATGTTCCTGACCGTGGTGGCGCGGAAGCTGGCGCCGAGAGCGACCTGGATCGCCGCCGAGCCGTCCTCGGTACCGCCGCCGGTGGCGCCGAGCAGGCTGAACGGGCTGCCCGGCGCGGTGAAGGTGGCGAAATCGGTGATGTCCTGAATCAGCGATGCCGCGCCGCCGAAGCGCACGGCCGCATAGCGGGCGTCGATGCCATTGCTGGTCATGACCGTGTCGAACTCGAGGATCCGCGCCTTGACCTCCGCGATGTCACCGCCCATCGAGCCGGAGGTATCGATGACCCACACGACGTCGGCGAGGATGGCTGCCTGGGCGACGCCACCGGCAAGCAAAACGGCCAGGGTCACGGCGACGGAGACGGCGAATCGAGACGCTCTCACTCTCATGGCATCCTCCCGAGAAGCCGGATTCGAAGGCGACACACCCAATTGCTTCTTCCACTTTTTCTTGCTCTGAAAGAATTGCATGACGCAGGCCATCACATGACGAACCCCACATATCAACAAGTTACGAATATCGCCCTCAAGCACCACGCGAGGCATGTAAAGAACGCCGACACTCCGCTCTCGAGGCGGACAGCTCCGTGCGTGCCCCGGGGCGCTTACACCTCTTCGGGGCGGCCGTCAGGGCCGGTTGGAGTACAGCCAGCGACCGCCTGCCTCGACCAGGCGGTGGACCTCGGCCGGAGGTAGCTCGCGCACGGCACTCCGCTCCGGGCTCACGGCCGAAAGGAGGAAGACTCGCTGCCCCCCCCGCCACGCCTGGGCCAGCCGCGAGGCGTCCCAGAAGAGCTCCCACGCCTCCGGGAAGGTCGCGCCAAAGGCGAGGGTGGACTGCAGCCCGTTGACGATCTTGACGGGACGCCCCAGGGCCAGGAGCCACGAGGCGCTGTTCTCCAGGGCCCCCTCATGGGCGAGCACATCCGAGGGGCCCGCCCGCAGCGCGATCGCCTCGGTCATGATGCGGACCGAGCGGCTCCTGGCGAAGAGCGCGAAGCCCTCGACGGTGACGGGCAGGAAGGCGATCATGGCGGCCAGCAGCGCGCCCAACCCGACCATCGGGCGCCGCAGGGCGAGGCCCCCCAGAGCACCGACGCCCCCCAGCCCGAAGATCAGCGCCAGGGAGCCGAAGACCGGCCGGAGCCGCTCGAGGGATATGAAGGGCATCTCTTGCCCGCCCCGGGCGGCCATGTTCCGGGCCGCCAGGTCCACCGTGAGCGGCGCGCCGCCGGGAAGCGCCAGCCACCCCTGCCAGGCCAGGGCTGAGGCGGCGGCCAGCGCCAGGAGCAGGACCGCCCCCGGGAGCAGCAGGATCCGCGGCGCCGGCGCTCCCGGCGCTCCGTCCAGAACGTCCTCCCAGAGCTTCGCCACGAGGAGGGCCATGGCCGGGAAGGCCGGGAGCCCGTAGTGGGGCAGCTTGAACGGCGACAGCGCGAAGAAGCCGAGGACCACGACCGTCCAGAGCGCCAGCAGAAGCCACGGCCGCGCGCGGACATCGTCCTTCGGATCGCGCAGGCCCCGCCACAGCGCCCACGGCAGCGCGAGGCTCCACGGGAAGAACCCGGCGGCCGTCACCCCCAGGAACTCCAGCGCCGAGAGCGGCACGTCCTCGTCGGGGAAGACGCGCCGGCGCGCGAAGTTGAGGAGGGGATTGTCCACGACCGTGTACCAGAGGAATCCGCGGTTGGCCCACTCCACGAGCACGTACCACGGCACGGCAACGGCCAGGAAGAGCGCCACGCCGGCCCAGGGCACGAAGCGTCCGCGCACGTGGTGGTCGCGGACCAGCAGCAGGAACAGCCCGATGACGGCCACAGGGCCGATGGCCCCCAGGACATCCTTGGCGAGGATCGTCAACCCGAGGCTCGCGTAACAGACGAGCAGCGCCGCCCTGCCGCCCCGCGCATAGACCTCGATGAAGGCGGCGAAGACCACCATGATCAGGAAGACGAAGAGCAGGTCCGGCTTGACCAGCCGCGCGAAGAGGAAGAGCTCGAGGTTGGCCGCCACCACGAGCCCTGCCACGAGCCCGAGCCGCGTGGAGCCCAGTCGCATGCCGAGCCAGGCCGTGACGACGGCGACGCCGATGGCCGGCAGGGCCGACGGCAGGCGGGCCGCGCCCTCGCTGAGGCCCAGCGCGGAGAACACCCCCGCCATGAGCCAGTAGAGGAGCGCGGGCTTGTCGAAGTAGCGCACGCCATTGACGTGGGGAGTGATCCACTCCCCGGAGCGGAGCATGTCGCGGGCGATGGCGGCGTGGAACCCCTCGGGCGGGTCCACGAAGGGCGCGCTCCCGAGGCCGCCCAGGAACAGGGCGGCGGCGACCAGGGCGACACCGAGCAGGACGTGCTTGCTCATCGGCGTGACGGGGGGCGCGCAGAAGGGGAGCGGCCGGGATCCTCAGCGCTGGACGCGGACGACGGCGTCCGACGGCAGCTCGCCGAGCAGCTCCGCGACGGCGCGCTCCATCAGCTCGCGGTTCTTGGACTCGAGCGTCACCTTGACCTTGTACTCCGGGTTCGAGAACTCCGGGTAGGAGCCGAGCATCAGGTCCGGGTGCCGTCGCAGCAGGTCGTTGAGGTAGTCGGCCAGGGTGCCCTCGCCCATGTTGACGAAGACGGCGGTGAGGAAGAAGGGCGGCTCGCGGAAGCGCTCCTTCAGCGCCTCGAACTTCTGGCGGAAGATTTCCGGGACCCCGGGCAAGATGTAGATGTTCCGGATGCCGATGGCCGGGAACCTCAGCCGGTCTCCTGCCTCGAGTTCCGCGCCCTGGGGCACCTCGGCCATCTTGAGCCTCGCGTCAGTGAGCCGGTCCTGGTAGAAGCCGCGCAGGAGCTCCACCAGACGCGGATCGCGGACGACAGGCACGCCCACGGCCCGGGCCACCCCCTCGATGGTCACGTCGTCGTGCGTCGGCCCCACGCCGCCCGAGGTGAAGACCACGTCGAAGGCCCGGCTCTGCGCGGTGACCTCGGCGGCGATGAGATCCGCCTCGTCGGGGATGACGGAGATCCTGCGGACCGTCACGCCGAGCGCCCGCAGCTCACGGCAGAGGTACGACGCGTTCACGTCCGCCACCTTGCCGGAGAGGAGCTCGTTGCCGATGAGGACGATGCCGGCGGTCTTCGCCATGGCGATCCATCCTAGCACGGGCGCGCGCGGGCGCAGTAGGCCCTCCCGCGGAGAAGATGGTAAAATGGCCGCCGCGATGACCGACGAGGCCACCCGCATCTCCCTCCGCGGCTGGGCGCTGATCCTGGGCGCCTCCTCCGGGTTCGGCGCGGCCACGAGCCTGGCCCTGGCGCGCGCGGGCCTCGACATCTTCGGCGTGCACCTGGACCGCAGGAGCACTCTGGGCAACGTCGAGCGCATCGTGGGAGAGATCCGCGCGCTGGGCCGCGAGGCTCTCTTCTTCAACGCCAACGCGGCGGATGAGGAGAAACGGGCGGAGGTCGCCGCCACCATGGAGGGGGTTCTCAGGGAGCGCGGCCAGCTGGCCCAGCTCCGCGTCATGCTCCACTCCCTGGCCTTCGGCACGCTCAAGCTCTTCATCACCGACCCCATGAAGGAGGCCGTCACCAAGTCGCAGATGGACATGACGCTGGATGTGATGGCCCACAGCCTCATCTACTGGGCGCAGGAGATCGTGGGACGCGGCCTCATGGCCGACGGCGGCCGGATCTTCGCCATGACCTCTTCCGGTGGCACCCGCGTCCTGCCCTTCTACGGCCCTGTGTCCGCGGCCAAGGCCGCGCTCGAGTCCAACATCCGCCAGCTCGCGGCGGAGCTGGCCCCCCGCGGCATCACCGCCAATTCCATCCGCGCGGGCGTGACGGCCACGCCCGCCGCCAGGAAGATCCCGAACTACGAGCAGTTTTCCCAGCGGGCCGTCGCCCGGAACCCGCACCGCCGGATGACCACGACGGAGGATGTCGCGCGCGCCATCGTGGTGCTGTCCCACCCGGACACGTACTGGATCACGGGGAACGTCATCGGCGTCGACGGTGGCGAAGAGATCACCGGCTAGGTGCCGTTCCCAGGCCCCGGCCGGCCATGACCTACCTCCAGAGCGCGGTGCTGGGGATCGTCCAGGGGCTCACCGAGTTCCTGCCTGTCTCCTCCTCGGGCCACCTCATCCTGGTCCCGCTCCTGCTCGGCTGGCAGGACGAGGGGCTCGCCTTCGACGCGGCCATCCACCTCGGCACGCTCCTGGCGCTGCTGGCCTACTTCCGGCGGGATCTCGCGCAGATGGCGCTGGGGACCGATCGGCGGCTGGCCGTGCTGCTCGCCGCCGCCACCGTCCCGGCGGGGGTGGCCGGTCTCCTCCTGGGCCGAGCCATCGAGACGCGGCTCCGCAGTCCCATGGTGGTCGCCGTGTCCCTCATCGCGTGGGCAGTCGTCATGTGGATCGCCGACCGTCGGGCCTCGCGGCGCGGGCAGGTCGCCGGCGCGCCGGCACAGGTCGGGTGGCTGCCGGGAATGGCCGTCGGCTTCGCGCAGGCGGTGGCGCTGATCCCCGGAACCTCGCGCTCCGGCATCACCATCACGGCCGGGCTCTTCGCGGGCATGAGCCGGGTCACCTCCGCGCGATTCGCCTTCCTGCTCAGCATCCCCATCACCGCGGCGGCGGGCGGCTACAGCGCGCTCAAGCTCGTCAAGCGGGGGCTCGATCCGACGCTCCTGGGCCCCCTCGGCATGGGGGTCCTCGCGTCTTTCCTCGCGGGGCTGGCAGCCGTCTGGTTCCTCGTCAACTTCCTGCAGCGCCGCTCGCTCCTGCCCTTCGTCATCTACCGCTGCGCCCTGGGCATCCTGATTCTGTGGGTGTTCCTCTGAGAGCCCGGTCCGGTGCAGACCGCCGTCGTGCTCCACAAGGAAGGATTCGACGGACCCGCCGGTCTCGGTGAGCTCTACGGACGGGCGGCGCGGCTGGCGGCGCTCGAGGCGCAACATCGCGCCGCCGTCGAGGCCGCAGTCGCCGACTATCGGGCCCAGGCTGCCGTGCGGGGCTACGCTGCGGCGGTGCCCGACGGCCGCCACCTCATGGAAGCACGCCTGCAGGCCGCCCAGGCCCGTTACGAGCTGGCGATGAGGGCCTTACAGGCGATCCAGGCGGAGGCGCAGTCCATGCCCCCCGTCACGGCGGAGCTGGCGCGGGCGGTGAGCGAGATCACGGCGGCACTCACGGGGCACGTCTCGATCGAGGCATCCCCCTGGGGGCCGCAGATCAGGGCGGCGCTGGAGGCCTACGAGCCGCAGGCGGCGGCGCCGCCGAGGTAGCGAAGCAGCCACTGGCGGCTGCGCTCGAGGGCCTGGAGCCGGTGCGCCGGCTCCGACAGCCGGTGGTCGGCGCCCTCGATCAGGCACAGCTCCCTCGGCGGCCGGGCCCGCTCCAGGAGCGCGCGGCCATGGGCCGCAGGCACGACCTCGTCGCTGCCGCCCTGGATGACGAGGAGGCGCTCCACGCCCGCCGGGGCCTCGGCGTGGCGGCCGGCGCGCACCTCGGCGATGAGGGCCGGGCCAGGCCCGGGCGCCGCGGTTCCCCCTTGCGCCGCCAGATCGTGGAGGCTCGCGGGGGCATTCCACGTGACGACAGCGCGCGCCGTCTGCTGCCTCGCCGCCACCCAGAGCGCGACGAAGCCGCCGAGGCTCGAGCCGAGGAGCCCGAAGCGACCGTTCAGGCCCGGATGGCGCCTCAGATGGCCGAGCACGGCCTCGAGGTCGGCGATGCGCGTGGCGATCGTCGCATCCTGGTAGGCGCCGCCCGACTCGCCGCTGCCGCGGAAGTCGAAGCGCGCCACCGCCAGGCCCGCGGCCGGCAGCTCCCGCCTCAGCAGAAGGTACTTGTCGCTGTCCTTGGAGGCGCCCATCCCGTGGCAGGCCACGACGCAAGGGCTCTGCCCTGCGGGCCGCATGCGGTGGAGCACGCCGACCACCTCCGCGCCCCCCACGCTGAGGGTGAAGCGCTCGGCCGTCACTCCCGCGGCCAAGCCCAGCTCCACGCAGAGAAATCCCCCACGCCGCTCAAGCGGGTCCAGATGCGAGGGGCGGCGGAGGCGACGAGCGACAGAGCCAGCGCAGCGAACGGGCCCTTCTCAGCGGCGGCCTAGGCCCAGATGAGGTCGAAGAGCTGGCAGGTATTGACGGAGAGCCGGTACATGGTGTCCTCGACGGGCAGTCGCTTGATCTTGGCCACCTCCTCGGCCACGCGCGAGGCGAGCCAGGGCCCGGAGGCGATGGTCTCGAACTCCTCTCCACGAGCAGCGAGTCCAGCGGCACCCACTCCACCAGCTCGCGGTCGCGCTGCCGGTAGACCACCTCCGGCGTCACCGAGACGAGGTACCCCGCGTCCAGGATGGCACGCGTCACCTCGCGGGGGGCCTTGTGCCAGTGGAACACCGCGCGCTCCACCCCCGCGGCCTTGAGCGCCTCGAGCGCGCCCACCGCGGCGCCGTGCGGGGCGTGCACCACCGCCGGCAGGTCGAATCGCGTGGCGAGGGCGAGCAGCCGCCCCAGCCGTGCCCGTCCCCGTGCCATGAGTGAGGCGGCGTCCGCGGCCCTGACCAGGTTGTACCAGGGGAGCCCCACCTCCCCCAGCGCCACGAGCCTGGAATGGTTCGCGATCACCTGCGCCTCGACCCTGGCCAGATCCTCGTCGGTGAGATGGGCCCATTCCGGGTGGAAGCCCAGCGCGGGCCACACCGCCTTGCCGTTGGCCGAGACGGTCTCCAGCGTGCGCTCGTTGCTCCGCGGGTCGCAGCCCACGGCCACGACTCCCCACACGTCGGACTCGAGCGCGCGGGACAGGGCCGTCCGGACGTCGGAGAAGGCGGCGTCATGCAGATGGCAGTGGCTGTCGACGATCATTTGGGTTCAACATGCCTTGCGGCATGTTGACCGTGGGCCAGATGGTCGCGGCACCCCCCGAGGACACCCATCGGACTGCGCGCCCCATGCCTTGCGGCATGTTGACCGTGGGCCAGATGGTCGCGGCACCCCCCGAGGACACCCATCGGACTGCGCGCCCCATGCCTTGCGGCATGTTGACCGTGGGCCAGATGGTCGCGGCACCCCCCGAGGACACCCATGGGCCGGCTCCCCTCCCTCTCCTACGAGCCCGCCACCACCATGCGGCCGATGAGGAGCGTCGGCGACGCGGTGCGGTCGCGGAACACGAGGTCATTGCCCACACCCTCCACGGCGTGGAACATGTCCACCAGATTGCCGGCGATCGTGATCTCCTCCACCGGATAGGTGATCTCCCCGTTCTCGATCCAGAGCCCGACGGCGCCGCGGGAGTAGTCGCCCGTGACGCCGTTGACGCCGAAACCGATGAGCTCGGTGACATAGAGCCCGCTTCGCACGCTCCGGATGAGCGCCTCCGGGCTCGCCGCCCCGGCAGCGAGATAGAGGTTGGTGGTGGATACCGAGACACCGCTGCCGTCGCGCGCGGCGTGATGGGTCGAGGCCAGGCCGAGCTTGCGGCCGGTGTAGGTGTCCAGCAGGTAGGAGGCGAGCACGCCCCTGTCCACGACGACGGTGCGCCGCACCGGGAGCCCTTCTCCGTCGAAGGGACGGGAGCCGAGCGCTCTCGGCCGCGTCCCGTCGTCCACGACGGTCACCGACGGGGCGGCCACGGCCTGCCCCAGCCGGTTCACGAGGAAGGAGGCGCCGCGGTAGAGCGCGGGCCCGGAGGCCGCGCCGGCCAGGTGGCGGACGAGGCTCGCCGCCGTTTCCCGGTCGAAGATCACCGGCACCTCGGCGGTCTTCACCGGGCGGGCCCCCAGTCGGCGGAGGGCCCTGCCGGCGGCTGTCCGGCCGATCTCCTCCGGCGCGTCCAGCGCAGCGCGTTTGCGCGCGACGTGATACCAGGAGTCGCGCTGCATCTCCCCGCCGCTCGAGGCCACCGGGGCCACCGACAGGCTGAAGGAGGAGGCCCCGTACTCTCCAGCGAAACCGTGGCTCGTCGCATAGGCATAGCGCGCCCGGTGATCCGCGAAGTCACCGCCCTCCGAGTTCGTGATCCGCGGGTCGGCCTCCAGCGCCGCCTGCTCCGCGCGGCGGGCCAGATCGATCTTCTCCTCGGGCGAGAGATCGTGCCCGGTCGGATCGGCGAGGTCGAGATCGGGCAGCGGGGCGCGCGCGAGCTCGGCGGCATCGGGGAGCCCCGCCAGCTCATCCGGGCTCGTGATCCGCGCCAGCGACACCGCCTCCTCCACCAGTCCCGCGACGGAGCCGCGGCTCAGGTCCGACGTGGAGGCGGCGGCCACCGACTGCCCCACGAACACCCGGAGCGCCAGGCGCCGCTCGCGGGCATGCTGGACCGTCTCCACCTGGCCGAGGCGGACCTGGGCGGAGAAGGACTGCTCCTCGACCACGAAGGCGTCGGCCGCAGAGGCCCCCTTCGCCGTCGCGCGGCCGAGGAGGTCAACGAGGAGATCGAGCATCAGACGTGGGTTCCGCCGACCGTCATCCCGTCGATCCGGATCGTGGGCAGCCCCACGCCCACCGGCACCGACTGCCCGTCCTTGCCACAGGTGCCCACGCCCTCGTCCAGCGCGAGGTCGCGCCCCACGCGGGAGACCCGCGTCAGCGCCTCGGGCCCATTGCCGATGAGCGTGGCGCCCTTGACCGGCGCCGTGACGCGACCCTGCTCGATCAGGTAGGCCTCGCTGGCCGAGAAGACGAACTTCCCGCTCGTGATGTCCACCTGCCCGCCGCCGAAGTTCACGGCGTAGAGTCCGCGCGGGACGGAGCGGATGATCTCCTCGGGGTCGTCCTGGCCCGCCAGCATGAAGGTGTTGGTCATGCGCGGCATGGGCGGATGCGCGAAGGACTCGCGGCGGCCGTTGCCGGTGGGCTGCATCCCCATGAGGCGCGCGTTCAGGAGATCCTGCATGTAGCCGACGAGGACCCCCTTGTCGATGAGGACATTGCGCCCCGTCGCGGTGCCCTCGTCGTCCACGTTGAGCGAGCCACGCCGATAGGCCATGGTCCCGTCGTCCACCACGGTCACGAGCTCGGAGGCGACCTTCTGACCGAGGCGACCGGAGAACGCCGAGGTCCCCTTCCGGTTGAAGTCACCCTCGAGGCCGTGCCCCACGGCCTCGTGGAGCAGGATCCCCGGCCAGCCCGGGCCCAGCACCACGGTGAGCGTGCCTGCCGGGGCGTCCACCGCCGCCAGCTTGAGCACCGCCTGGCGGGCCGCCTCCGTCGCGAAGCGCCGCCAGCGCTCGCCTTCCAGGAAGAAGTCGAACGGGACCCGTCCCCCGCCGCCGAAGGTGCCGATCTCGCGCCTTCCGTCGTCCTCCGCGATCACGGTGACGTTGAGCCGGGTGAGCGGCCGCACGTCTCCCACGGTGAACCCCGACGGCATCGCCATCAGGACCACGACCTCCTCGCTGCCCAGGCTCGCGATGACCTGGCGCACGCGCGGGTCCCAGGCGCGGGCCGCGGCATCCACGTTGCGCAGCAGCTCGAGCTTGCGGCCCAGTTCGGCGGCGATGGGCGGCTCGGCGAGGCTGTAGAGGTCGTGTGGCTGGCGGTGGCCGACCGGGACGACGGCCGAGGCCCGCGCATTCGCCGCGATGGCCCGGGCCTGGCGTGTGGCCTCTTCGAGGGTGGAGAGCGAGATCTCGTCGGTGTGGGCGTAGCCGGTCCGCTCTCCGGACTGGGCGCGGACCCCGGCCCCCTGGCTCACATGCCTCGCGGCCTTCTTGACGGCCCCTTCTTCCAGGGTGACCTCCTCGGAAACCCGATACTCGAGGTAGAGGTCAGCGTGGTCGACCCCGCCGGCCAGACTCGAGCCTAGCAGCCGGTCCATGGCGGACGGCGTCAGTCCGAACCTGTCCTCGAAGAATCTCTCTGGATGCGCCAGCATTTCCGTTTCCGCGGGACTCCTGGAAGGACTTCATGCTACCACCGGGATTCTTGCAGACTCCCAATTTATTGCGGCGCTCTGGCTCACTCCGCCGAGCCGTCCCTGTCGATCAGCCGACGCCTGGCCAATCACGCACTTGAGTCACCCTCGCTCAGTCACGCCTTCATGATCGGCCCTGCCCACGCCGGGAGCCGCGAGCGCCCCCGCCGAGACCGACGCCGAGACCGGGAAGACCGGCCGAACCCCGGAGAGGGGCACTGCGCCGCCCGAGGTCGGCGCGGCCCGGTGCTATACTGCCGCCCGATGGGTCAGCCGGGACTCGAGCTCGCTGACGACGCTCGGCCCCCGGGGCCCGCGGCGCCGTACTTCTCTGGCTGGCACACGCTCCTCTGCTCGGTCCTGGTCAGCGTTCTCGTCGTGATCTACGCCTGGCCCTGGCCCGCCTTCCCGCTCCTTCAGCTCGACCATCCCGAGGAATCCCTCGAGCGCCTCGTGTCGAGCGAGATGGACCTCCGTGCCGCGCTGGAGGGCGCGCCTGCCTGGGGGCGCGCCCTCTACGCCCTGGCGGCAGGACCTGGCGAGCCCGTGGAGGAATCCATCGTGTGGTACGAGGAGCTTACCGACACACTGGACGCTCCCCGCGCCGAGATCTATCGCCAGATCCTCCTGGCCGAGGCGGGGCGGTTGCCGGCGGCGGACCCGACCCTTGCCTCCGCGGCGTGGATGAGGGCGGCCCACGGACAGGAGCCGCCGGAGGCCGACGTCGGGCGCGCGGTGATCGCGGAGATCCGCGAGCGCCTGCCGGAGAACTGGTTCGCCGACAGGCTCGTGGCGCGCGTGGCTTCGAGGATCGGCGACGGCGCTATCCAGGCGCAGGCCGAGTCGGCCATCGCCAAGCGCGGCGCTGCTCTGCTCCGTCGCTTCCTGCTGCTCGCGGTGGGTCAGGCGCTCCTGCTGGCGCTGGGCCTGGCAGCCCTCGCCCGGCTCGCCACCCGCCGTCCGGCAGCCGCCATCGGCGAGGCGCCGCTGCCTCCCCGGTGGCCGGTGCGCGACGGCTACGCCCTCTTCGTCCGCGGCGCTCTCGGCCTGCTCGGAGTGGGCGTGGTTGCCAGCCTCCTCCTGCCCGACGGGAGCCCGGCCCTTCGGCTGGCCGGCTTCGCTGCGGGCCTCCCCATGCTCTGGTGGGCCTGGCACTACCTCAGGGCCGCGGGAGGCAGTGCCGCCACTGCCTTCGGGCTCCGGCTGACGCCGGGCGGCGGAGGGCATCTCGTCACGGTGACCTGCGCGCTGATCGGGCTGGGGATCGCGGGCGATCTCGGCATCGCCGGCGCCGCGGGAGCGCTGGGCCTCCGCACGCACTGGGCCGATGGATTTCCCGAGGAGATCCTCTGGGATCCCCCCTGGCTCGTCGCCGCCGGCGCCCTCGACGGAGGGGTGTGGACGCCGATCGTCGAGGAGATCGCCTTCCGCGGTGTGCTCTTCGGCACGCTGCGGAGCGCCGCGGGAGTGATGCCGGCCGTGGTGGCCAGCGCCGCCATCTTTGCCGCGGCGCATGGCTACGGCCCCGCGGGCTTCGCCTCGGCGCTCTGGAGCGGGATCCTCTGGGCGGCGGCCTACGAGCGGACCAGGAGTCTCGTGCCGGGCCTGCTGGCGCACGGAGTGAACAACGTGACGGTGACCGTCACCTACCTGTGGCTCTACCGAGTCTGATCCCCCTGGCCCGCCGCAATCCCAATCCGTCAACGCGCCCCGTCGAAGAGCTCCGTGCGCGCCACGCTGCGCTGGAAGGCCAGGTATTCCTCCTTGGTCATGCGCGGCTTGAAGCCCGCCAGGATCTCGCGGGCGGCCTCCGCTTCGCCCCAGAGGAGATCCACGGCCATCAGCGCCAGCTGCTTGGCGGGCTCCACGTAGGCCAGGCGCTGATCCGCGATGGCGTAGTCGGCCCCATGCCCGCTCCCTGTGGCCCCGCCCATGTACGGGTGCAGGGCCGGCATCACATGCGAGATGTCCCCCATGTCGGTCGACCCGCTACGGTGGCCGGCCTCCGTCACCTGGTGGGCCCCGAGCAGCGCGCTGGCGTTGGCCACGAAGTGTCTCGCCATGCCCGCGTGGTTGAAGAGCGGCAGGTAGCCCGGCAGCGTCTCGATCTCCACCTGTGCCCCCAGCGCCAGCGCCCCTGCCCGTAGCGCGCGGTCCACGCGACGGTTGGCATCCAGGATGGCCTCCACGGTCTTCCCGCGCACGTACGTCTCGATGCGCACCTCGGCCGGGATCACGTTCACCTGGCTGCCGCCATGCGTGATGATCGGGTGGACGCGGATCGAGTCCTCGTCCCTGAAGGTCTCGCGGATGGCGTTGATGGCCGCCAGGCCGATCTGCGCCGCGTAGAGCGCGTTGATCCCGTTCTGCGGCGCGCTGCCGGCATGCGCGGCGCGCCCGAGGTAGCGCACGGTCTTGACGATGCAGCCGTTGTTGGAGGCCGCCACGCCCGCCCTCCTCATCTCCGGCTGCGAGGTGGTGTGGATCATCATGGCGAGGTCCACGTCGTCGAAGTGCCCGAGGCGGAGCAGCTCGGGCTTGCCGCCCAGAAACTCCAGGCGGCCCGCGCGCGCCTGTCCGACCCGCCACTCCACGTCTCCGTACTCCTCGGCGGGCACGGCGAAGAACACCACGCGCCCGGCCAGGTGATCGAAGGCGCGGGCGTCGACGAGCCCCATGGCGGCGCCGAGCAGCCCCGCCACCTGGGCATTGTGCCCGCAGGCATGCGCAGCCCCGGTCCCGGGGTCGGCCACGGGGTGCCCGGCCACCACGAGGCCGTCGAGCTCTCCCAGCAGCGCCAGCGTCGGCCCGCCCCTGGCCCCCCGCCGCTCGGCCCTCACCCCGGTCAGCGCCAGTCCCCCGCGTGGCGAGAGGCCGATCTCCTGCAGCGTCTCTTCCACGAGGCGCGCCGTCTTGACCTCCTTGAAGCCGAGCTCGGGGTGATGCCGAATGGTCTCGCCCGCGCCGATGATCTGCTCCGCCCGGCGGTCGACGGCATCGCAGACGCTTCGCTTGACATCCTCACGGCTCGGCATGGTGGCTCCTCTCCGCGCTATCGGCCGGGGTGAAAGAAGCGGTCGGGGAGGAACGGCAAGAGCAGGGCCGGCACCCGCCCCGTGAGCACGCACTCGCTCACGAGCTGCGCCGTGATGGGCGCCAGCAAGATGCCGTTCCGGAAATGGGCGGTGGCGACGAAGAGCCCCTCCACGCCGGGCCAGGGGCCGAGAATCGGCAGGCTGTCCGGCGCCCAGGGACGGAAGCCGCACCACGACCTCAGCAGCGGGCGCTCGCCGGCGGCCGGAACCAGCGCCACGGCCTCGTCGATGAGGTGCTCCAGGGCCTCGTCGGTGACCTCCCGGGCGAAGCCCACGTGCTCCACCGTGGCGCCCACGAGGCACTCGCCCGACGGGCGGGGGGCAAGGTACACGCTCCGGCCGTGGACGGCATGCCCCAGGAGCGCGGGCGAGTTCGACACCGAGAGGATCTGGCCGCGCACGGGCGTCACGGGCAGGGCGTCGCCCGGCGAGCCCGGGCCCCGCGGGAGCGAGAGCTGGCCCGACCAGGCCCCGGCCGCCAGCAGCACCGCGTCGGCGCCGAGCCGGGCGCCCCCCGCGACGACCCCGCGGGCGCGGCTCCCCTCCACCAGGATCTCGCTCACCTCGATGCCGCTCCGGATCACGACGCCGCCGGCCGCGGCCGCCTGGGCATAGGCCGCGATGAGGCGCTCGTTGTTCACCCAGTGATCGCCCCCGACGAGGAGGGCCGCCTCGATGCCGGCGTCGAGCGCCGGCTCCCGCTCGCGCACGGCGGCGCCCTCGAGCAGCTCGACGTCGAACTCCCGCGCCACGGGCCATGTGGTCCGGTCGCGCGCGGCCTCCACCTCGGCATCACCCACCAGCGGATACAGCGTGCCCGCGGTCATGTGCTCGACGTCCATCCCGGTGGCGCCCTGGAGCTCGGCCACCACGGCCGGATAGAGCCGCCAGCTCTCCACCGCGAGCCTCTGGAAGGGCCCCGGCTCCCGTGACTCGCCGAGGGGGGCCAGCAGACCGGCCGCGGCCCCCGAGGCCTCACTGCCCGGCGTGTCCCGCTCAAGCACGGTGACGCGGCAGCCCCCCTTGGCGAGCATGTAGGCCGTGGCGCAGCCGATGATGCCGCCGCCCACGACGAGGACCGAGGGCGGCATCAGACGCGCCCCAGCACGTCCAGGAAGGCTTCCGTCGCCTCAGCTGGACGCTCGGCGGCGAGGATGGCGGAGATGACCGCAACGCCGGCGGCGCCGGCCCGAAGCGCCTCACGGGCCCGGACGGGCGTGATCCCGCCGATGGCCAGCACCGGCACCGTGGAGCCGGCGGCCACGGTGGAGAGCGCCGCCAGCCCCTGGGGCGGCCCATAGGGGCGCTTGGACGGGGTGTCCCACACCGGCCCGAACACGAGGAAGTCGGCCCCCTCCCTGGCGGCCTCCCGCGCCTCGTCCAGGCCGTGCACCGAGGCCCCCATCAGGAAACCGGAGGGGGCGATGGCGCGCAGCGCTGCAACGGACAGCGAGTCATGGGTGCGCTGGACACCATCGGCTCCGATCGTCAGCGCCACGTCGGCGCGATCATTGATCAGGAGCCGCGCGCCGTGCCGCCGCGTGGACTCGCGCAACGGCCGCGCGAGCTCGAGCAGGTCGCGCACCGGAAGGTCCTTCTCGCGCAGCTGCACCGCGCGAAGCCCCGCCCCCAGGCACTCCTCCACCACCTCCAGCAGCGGTTCCCGGCACTGGCGCCGGTCGGTGACGAGGTACAGCGCGAACTCCATCAGCGCGGGCCATTCACGAGCGCGGGCCGGCGATCGGGTTCATGCACGACGCGCTTAGCTGGTGCTCCAGTCTGGCACGCCCTCGATGGGAGAGGAGGCCGTGGCGTAGAGCTTCTTGCCGATGCGGCCTGCCTTGAAGGCCAGGCGCCCGGCCTCGACCGCGAGTTTCATGGCCGTGGCCATGGCGACAGGATCCTTGGCCGAGGCGATGGCGGTGTTCATCAGGACGCCGGCGCAGCCGAGCTCCATGGCGATGGCCGCGTCCGACGCCGTGCCGACGCCGGCGTCCACGATCACCGGCAGCGTCACCGCCTCCAGGATGAGCTTGATGTTGTACGGATTGCGGATGCCGAGGCCCGAGCCGATGGGGGCGCCCAGCGGCATCACCGCGACCGCCCCTGCATCCTCGAGCTTCTTGCAGGTGACGGGGTCGTCGTTGGCATACGGCAGCACGCTGAAGCCGTCGCGGGCCAGCGTGCGTGTCGCCTCCAGGAGCCCCTCCACGTCCGGGAAGAGCGTGCGCGAGTCGCCGATCACCTCGAGCTTCACGAGCGTGCCGAGCCCGGCCTCGCGGGCGAGATAGCAGGTCCGGATGGCCTCGTCGGCCGTATAGCAGCCCGCCGTGTTGGGCAGGAGCGTGTAGCGCTTGGTGTCGATGTAGTCCAGCAGCGACTCTCCCTGCCCCGGCAGGTTCACGCGCCGGACGGCGACGGTGACGATCTCCGCGCCCGAGGCCTCCAGGGCCTCCCGCATGTTCTCGAATGAGGTGTACTTGCCGGTGCCGACGATGAGCCGCGACTTGAACTCCTTGCCGCCCAGCCAGAGCGATGTGTCATGCATGACTGTCTCCTGTTCACGCGGGACGGGCACCCGGGCTCTCGCCCGCCCATCCCCGCCGGGCTCCCCCGCTCGATCAGCCCTGCGCGTTTCGACACACGCGATCAGCCGCCCTTCGATCGCAGGTCAGCCGCCGCCCATGGGACGGACGATCTCGACCTTGTCGCCATCGCGCAGCGCCGTGTCACCGTACACCGTCTTGGCGAGGACCTCTCGGTTCAGTGCCACGGCCGTGTACTCGCGGCGGATCCGCAGATGCTCCAGCAGCCCCTCGACGGTGAGGCCATCGGACAGCTCCATCGGCTGACCGTTCACCGTGACTCGCATGCGGCGGCGCTTGGATTATACCGTGCCCTCGAGCCGTCGGGCCAGGTCGGCGGGGTCGGTGGTCGGCGCTTCGCACACGTAACGACGACAGAGGTACGCGGTGGGCCTGCCTTCCACGCTGCCGCGCTGCGAGAGGAGCGGGAGCCCCTCGAGGCCCTCTGTCCCGTCGGCCGCGCCGGCCACGACGCGGTTGGGCAGGTAGCACCCGAAGACGGCCTCGAGCAGCGGCCCCGCCACCCGGCCTCCGCCGCCGGGCGGCCAGCGGAGCGCGACCTCGGCCACGGGCCCCAGGTGAAAGTCCAGCGCCGAGAGATAGCGGCCGAACCCCGCGGGATGACGCGCCATGAGCTCCCCCAGGGGACGCAGCGCCTGGAGCGCCTGCCGCTCGTAGCGCTCTTCGCCGAAATGGAGCGCCAGGCGCAAGAGCCACTCGATGGCCGTGGAGGAGCCGGAGGGCACGGCGTTGTCGAAGAGGTTCCGCGGCCGCACCACGAGGGCCTCGTGGTCACTGCCGGTGTCGAAGAAGGTCTCGCGGCCGGCGTCCCAGAAGAGGGCGAGCGCCGCCTCGGCCAGCCGCCGCGACTCGTCGAGCCAGGGCCTGTCGAAGGTGGCCTCGTACACCGCGAGCAGGCCGAGCCCCACCATGGCGTAGTCCTCGAGATAGCCGCGGAGCCGGGCCTCCCCGTTCCGCCACGAGCGGAGCAGCCGCTCGCCGTCCCGCATCGCCGTCGTCAGGAACGCGGCCGTGCGCACGGCGGCCGCCACGTAGTCGGCACGCCCCAGCGCCCGCCCCGCCTCGGCGAAGGCGGCCAGCGCGAGGCCATTCCACGAGGCGAGCACCTTGTCGTCGAGTCCGGGGTGGACGCGGCACTCCCTCACCGCGTACAGCCGCCGACGCGCGGCGCCCACGAGGGCGGCCAGACGCTCGGGCGTCACGCCGAGCCCCGAGGCCACCTCGGCAGGCTCGCGGGGCACGAAGAGGATGCTGCGCCCCTCGAAGTTGGGGCCGTCGTCCACGCCCCAGTAGGCGCAGGCCGCCCGCGCCGTCTCGGCGTCGGGGAGCGCCGCGCGGATCTCCTCCGGAGTCCAGACGAAGAACTTCCCTTCCACCCCTTCGGAGTCGGCGTCCTGCGCCGAGAAGCACCCGCCGGCGGGGTGCGCCATCTCGCGCAGGAGATAATCGAGCGTCTCCTCCGTGACCCGGCGGTACTCGGGATCGCCCGTGGCGAGCCAGCCGTGGAGATAGAGGGAGGCGAGCTGGGCGTTGTCGTAGAGCATCTTCTCGAAGTGCGGGACGAGCCAGCGGGCGTCCACCGAGTAGCGGTGGAAGCCACCGCCGATCTGGTCGTACATCCCGCCGCGGGCCATGGCCGTGAGGGTGCGCGTCACCATCTCGAGCGCCCGCGGGTTCCGCGTCCGCCGCCAGAAGCGCAGCACGGACTCCCAGATCATGGGCTGGGGGAACTTCGGCGCCTGGCCGAGTCCCCCGTGCCGCTCGTCGAAGTCGCGCGAGAGGCCCTGGTAGGCGTCGAGCAGGATGTCGTCAGTGAGGAGGCTCGCGGACTGGCGCAGGCGCTCGCCCTGACGCATCTGCTCGATGAGCTGCTGGCCCGTGGCGACCACCTCGTTGCGGCGGTCGCGATAGGCCTCCGCCACGCCCTCGAGCACCCGCGGGAAGGCGGGCATGCCGTGACGGTCCTCGGGCGGAAAATAGGTCCCGCCGTAGAACGGCACGCCCTCGGGGGTGAGGAACACGGTCATGGGCCAGCCGCCGCGCCCCGTCATGGACTGCACGGCCTGCATGTAGATCTGATCCACGTCCGGCCGCTCCTCGCGGTCCACCTTGACGTTGACGAAGAGCTCGCGGAGTAGCCCACCGAGAGCAGGATGGGCCTGTCCTCGCGCCGCGCCCGCTCGAGAGCCTCCGCGCCCCAGGGATACCAGTCCACCGGGTTGTGGGCGTGCTGGAGCAGATAGGGGCTCGTCTCGCGGCTCAGCCGATTGGTGTGCGCGGGCTCGCTCACCGACGGTCTCCGCTGCTGCCTGGCGACCTACGGTCGATACGGGAATGCGGTCCCGGCGGGGCTCGGAGGCCGGGCGTGGCGCGATTCCACCAGAGTCATTGGACGAAGGGGAGCGCGGCCACTCGGGCGGGCAGCTGCGCGTCGCCGGCCGCGACCGTCAGGGCGGTGCCCGGGTCCAGGTGCTCGCGCCGCACGTACCCGAGCGCGATGGGCGTCCCGAGCGCGAGCGACCGCACCGCCGAGGTGACGCGGCCGATCTCCGTCCCGTCGACGAGGATCCGGGCCCCGTGCGCCGGCACGCGCTCACCCTCGAGGATGAGCCCCGCGAGCGCGCGGTTGACATGGCCCCGATACTTCACCCGGGCGACCACCTCCTGGCCGATGTAACAACCCTTGGTGTAGGACACGAGGTGCTCGAGGCGCGTCTCGGGCAGGATCACGGTCTCGTCCACGTCATGCCCGTAGAGCGGGATGCCCGCCTCCACCCGGAGTACTTCCCAGGCCTCCACCCCCACGGGCCGGGCGCCGGCCGCGACGAGCGTCTCCCAGAGCGCGGCGCCGGCCGCGGCCGCCGTCCAGCACTGGAAGCCGGCGGGGGCCCCCTCGGCCCTGTGAATGATGCGCGCGGCCGTCTCGCCGAGCGTCACCTCGGCATGAGCGTATGGGGCGAGGGTGAGGGCGCCGCCTGCCAGCCGCTCGAGCAACGCTCCCGCCCCCGGGCCCTGGAGCGAGAGCACGCTGAAGGCCTCGTCCGCCGGCTCGAGGGAGGCCTTCTCCGAGATCAGGAAGTGGTCGATGACCTGGAGCGTCTTCTCCGTGCTCCCCGGCGGCAGTTCCAGCAGCAACCGGTCCTCGAGGGCGTAGACGGAGAGGAGTGACATGACCTTGCCGTGGGCGTCGAGGAGGGCCGCCGGACACCCCTGCCCTGGCTTCAGCCCCTTGATGTCGTTGCTGAGCATCCCGTGCAGGAAGGCCGCCCGGTCGCGCCCCGTGACGGCGGCCTTGCCCACCGGCGAGCGGTCGGCGAGCCCGGCGCCCTCGCGCACGGCGCGGTACTCGAGCGCCGGATCGCCGTAATGGGCCGGCAGGAGCCAGCCGCAGCTCTCCCGCATGACGGCGCCGTGGCGCGCATGGGTCTCGGCGAGCGGCAGCGTGGTCGGCACGCCCTCATTCTTGACGCGCCTCCGGGGGATGTCAACTTGCAGGGCCCGCACGACTCGGTCACACTAGGCGGCGTGCGCACGCCACCCCGGCCGGATCCGGACGTCCGCCGCCGCTTCCAGCGCCGGCTGCTCGACTGGTACCGCCGGCATCGCCGGGACCTTCCCTGGCGCCGGACCGACGATCCCTATCACATCCTGGTCTCCGAGATCATGCTCCAGCAGACCCAGGTCGAGCGCGTGGTCCCGAAGTACCGCGAGTTCCTCCGGCGCTATCCGACGCTCACGCGGCTGGCCCGGGCGCGTCCCGCCGCCGTGAGGCGGACCTGGTACCCGCTCGGCTACAATGTCCGGCCAGTCCATCTCCAGGGGATCGCGCGCGAGTCCGTGGCCCGCTACGGCGGCCGCCTCCCCGACGACGGCGTCGCGCTACGCGCCATGCGCGGCATTGGCCGCTACACCGCGGGCGCCATCCTCTCCTTCGCCTTCGGCCGGGACGCCGCGGTCGTGGACACCAATGTACGGCGAGTCCTCGGCCGGATCTTCCTCGGCCCCCGGCGCCTGCGCCGGCTGCGGGGCGATCGCGCTCTCTGGCACCTCGCCGAGGCGCTCCTGCCCCCGGGGCGGGCGTATGACTGGAACCAGGCCCTGATGGACTTCGGGGCCACCTGGTGCACGCCGCGCGCGCCGCGGTGCCCGCGCTGTACGATGAGAGGCTTCTGCGCGAGCTACCCGCAGGACGGCGTGCCCAAGGGGAGAGGCCATGGGATCCCTTGAGGGGAAGGTGGCGCTGGTGGCGGGTGGCGGCACGGGCGTCGGGCGGGCGACGGCGGAGCACTTCGCGGCGGAGGGCGCGAGGGTCGTGGTCTTCGGGCGCAGGCCCGAGCCCCTCGCGCAGACGGTCGAGGCCATCGTCGCGGCCGGCGGCACCGCCACGGCCGTGGCGGGAGACGCGGCGAGCGAGGAGGATGCCCGACGGCTGGTCGCGGCGGCCGAGCGCGAGTACCATGCCGCGGACATCCTCGTCAACTGCGCCGCCGTGCGCCTGCGCGCCCCGCTCGTCGAGATCAGCGCCGCCGACTTCGCCGAGGTGCTGAGGATCAACCTGGTCGGCGCCTTCGTCCTCACCAAGGCCGTCGTCCCCGCGATGCGGCGCCGCAGGGGGGGCAGCATCGTCCACCTCGGCTCGGCGCTGGGGACCGTGGCGGCGCCGGACTTCTCCCCCTACGTGGCCTCCAAGGGCGGTCTCCACCTCTTCGCACGCGCCGCCGCAGTGGAGCTGGTGCAGGACGAGATCCGCGTCAACGTCGTGGCCCCGGGCACCATCGACACCCCCATCGGCCAGGGCGTCCCGGAGTTCCGCCGCCATCTCCTCAAGCACCGCATCCCCATCGGGCGGGCCGGCCACATGGGCGACATCGCTGCGGCCTGCCTCTACCTCGCCTCGGATGCCTCGCGGTACGTCACCGGTGCCATCCTCGCCGTGGACGGAGGCTGGACCGCCTCGTAGGTCGTAGGGGTCAGGTCTTGCAATCCAACATCGTGTCGTAATGCAAGACCTCACCCCGGTCGTGGCGGCGGTGATCGAGCGCGCCGACAGGCTCCTCATCACGCGGCGCCCCGAGGGCTCGCACCTGGCGGGGCTCTGGGAGTTCCCCGGCGGCAAACCACACGTGGGCGAGAGCCTGGAAGATGCGCTGCGACGGGAAGCCCGGGAGGAGCTGGGCGCCGAGGTCACGGTCCTGGACAGGCTGGACACGATCGACTGGGCCTACCCTGACAAACGCGTGCGGCTCGTCTTCTTCCGCTGCACGATGCAGGGCGAACCCCGGGCCCTCGAGGGCCAGGAGATGGCCTGGGTCGCGCGCGCGGATCTCTGCCGCTACGACTTCCCGGCCGCGGATGCGGCTCTGATCGCGCGTCTCAGCGGACGATGACGGGCGCCGGGGTGTCCCGGCGCCAGGCCGCGTAGCCGACGATGGCCCCGTAGAGCGCGAGCCCCGCCAGCTGCAGCGCCAGCGTCCGCAGCACCAGGAGCGCCGCCGCAACCGCGCAAAGCCCCCTGAGCCAGCCGGACATCGGCCCCCAGGCATGTCCGACCACCACCGACGCCACGGCGATCGCCGAGATCCCGGCGAAGCCCGACATGAGCAGCACCTGCGCCCACTCCCCCGCGAGCAAGAGCTCCGGGTGGTAGACGAAGGCAAAGGGGACCAGGAACCCGGCGACGCCCAGGCGGAAGGCCTCGACGCCGGTGCCGAACATGTCCGAGCCTGCGATGTTCGCCGCAGCGAAGGCGGTCACGGCATCCGGCGGCGTGAGATCGGAGAGCACCGCGTAGTAGAAGACGAAGAGGTGCGCCGCCAGGAGCCCCACGCCCAGGTTGCCCATGGCGCCGGCGCCCACCGTCACCGCGATGACGTAGGCGGCCGTCGTCGGGATCCCCGTGCCGAGGATGGAGACCACGACGAAGACCAGGATCATCGCGATGACGAGGATGCCCTGCGCGGCCTGCACCACCACGCCGCCGAAGGCCAGCGCAGCCCCCGTCCGTGTGAGAACGCCCACGATCATCCCCGAGCCCGCCAGGGCCACGGCGATGGTGCCGGCGCTGAAGGCGGCCTCCACCAGCGCCTCCCAGCACTTCTTCGGCGTCATCCAGGTCCGGCGGTCCAGGAACGACAGCACGAAGGTGGCGGCGATGGTGTAGAAGGCGGCGCCCGTGGGCGAGTACCCCTGGGCCAGCAGGTACACGATGAGCCCGAAGGGGACCATGAAGTAGGCGCGCCGGAGCACCGGCCGCCAGGACGGCAGCTCGGAACGCGGCACCGGGCGCAGCCCGAAGCGGAGCGCGAGGAAGTGGACCATGGCGAAGAGCCCGACATAGTAGAGGATGGCCGGGATGGCGGCGGCCTTGATGATCTCGAAGTATGAGATGCCGGTCACCTCCGCCATTATGAAGACACCGGCGCCCATCACCGGGGGCATGATCTGCCCCCCGGTGCCCGCGATGGCCTCGATGGCCGCCGCGGACTTGGCCGAGTAGCCGCCGCGCTTCATGAGCGGGATCGTGAAGGAGCCGGTGGCGTAGACGTTGGCCACCGTGGAGCCGGAGATGGTGCCGAAGAGCGCCGAGCCGATCACGGCGATCTTCGCGGGCCCCCCGCGCGCCCAGCCCGCCAGGCGCACCGCCAGGTCGATGACGAACTCGCCCACGCCCGCCTTCATCATCACCGAGGCGAAGAGCACGTAGATGAAGAGGATGTTGGCCGAGATCCCGGTGAGAAAGCCGTACATGCCCTCGTCGCTCGCGAGGTAGACGAACTCCACCATGCGCGGCAGCGGGTAGCCCTTGAAGTGCAGGACGCCCGGGAACCACTGGCTCGTGCCGAGATAGATCAGCGCCACGGAGATCGTGACGGCCATCCACGGCGACAGCGCGCGCCGGCACGCCTCGATGACCAGGAGGGCCATGACGATCCCGATCGCCACCTCGTGGGAGAGGACCGGCGAGGCGCCCTCCCAGCGGTGGTCGAGCCTGTCCCTGTCCCAGATGAGGTACGCGCTGGCGAGCCAGGAGGCCACTGCGAAGAGCCAGTCCGGAGCGCTGGGCCGGTGCCGGGGCGATGCCCTGCGGCACGGGAAGGCGAGGAAGACCAGCGGCACGAGGAAGAGGAGGTGCATCGACCGCTGGACGCGCGGCTCGAAGACCCCGTAGCCCGCGGTGTAGAGATGAAAAAGGGAGGCCAGGGCAGCATACGCCCCGGCCCCCCACCCGGCGGTTCCAGATAAGCGCCTGATTATCCACCCCTCTGGCATGCATGCTTTCGATCACAGCCGCTTCCGGGACCGAAAACCGCCCATGGCCAGGGCTTGACCCTCGAACACTCAGCTGGTGCACCGACAGCGCGCTAGGAGTGGACAGCCCCCGATCGACACCCTGGAGCCTTCCTTGTCACGGGATCCACGCCGCTGGCTTCTCGGGGCGCTCGATCGGGACTCCCCGCGGGAACCGCAGAACCACCGCCATTGCGAGCGCTCTCTCCTGGCAGGGACCGCGGCCTCTCGGCGGTCACACCACGCGCAGCCCCTCTTGTTCCTGGCACCAACCAGGGATTCGCTGACGCTGCCCGTACCTCTGCTTAGGGGGTCGCGGTCACGTAGAATTCCTGATACCGCTCACGGAACCTAATTTGAAGGACGTTCAGGAAATCACGACCAAGCAGTGCTCTTCTAGCCTCATCAAGCATGAACGCAACCTTCAGCTGATAACGCCCGAGTTCGTCATGCGAGATGATGACATCGTGCAGGCGTGCATCATGAGAATGCCCCACCGTTGCGTCCAGCGCCAGAGGTTCGCCCTGGAGAAGCTCCAGCCCGATGAGGCTCGCAAACTCTCCCGGGAAGACGGACACCTCCGCTCCGGTGTCCACGTGTCCTACAACGTCGACCCCCAGCCCGTCATTCTGGGGGCTCTGAATCCTCACGACGAGCGCGGGGAACGACCTTCCGCGGCTGCCGGCGTCAGCGATGTAGGCGAATTGATGTCTGTAGTCGACAGACGGCATCGCTAGAGGCCTATATGGACGACACCCTTTGATCTCTCCTCATCAACGCGATACACAAACGGAACCTGAACACCCCTCTGTCGGGCTCCGCGCACCGCGTCCGACGGGCTCGGACCCATCGAGATGATCTCGTCGCCCTCCACAACGACCCATTTGCCCACCAGCGCGCGCAACTCATCGCGGTGTGTACGCAGCCATTCCAGCTCCTTCTCCCGGCGACCCGACCCTGACCGAAGGGGTAGGCTGTCCATCTTCTCGCCATGGGCGACAGTGACACGAACTCTCTCACCCAAGAGCAACGCGTCGGCAGCTACTACTTGCGCCAGCGCCCACGTACCTCCCACCGCAGGCCCCCCGATCAAGCTATTGAGCCAGGGGTGTTCTTCGACATAAGAGGGCATCACGTCGTGAACGGTACCTGAAACGCCGGACCAAGACGCGGCACCCGTCTCCGGGGGAATCGCTCCAACACCACTTGGCAGCTGAAGTTCGATCGTCGTCATGTGCGGCGCCCCGCCCGTCGCGACTCCTCGATCCGTGGGAGTGCCAAGTCAAGGTACTCCTTCAGGGCCCTGGCCGCAGAGAATGTCACGATCACGCGGGCAATGGGCTCCCGTCGCATGACGTCCTCTGTCGACGCTGGCGGAATCTCCGTCAGCCGCTCACCTGGACCAGCCATCACTTCGCGATGTGGCTTATCAACGCGCCGCAGCTCGAGCGTGAGATCGTCCTCGGTCAGGAGTGACGTCACTATGTTCGCATAATAGGTCGGTGGCTCTTGGTGCCCACTCTCACCGGACATGCTCACCTCCTACGCTCTCGCCGCGCTTCGTGTCTTGGGCGGTCCCTGCCTCCCCGTAGCCTGGATTCTACCTGCCCCGTGTTGAGCACGTTCCAATGCCTTCGCAGGTTCCCCGCGTCAAGGGACTCTCACCCTACTTGAGCCAGCCCTTCTCCCGGTAGTACTTCTCGGCGCCCGGGTGAAGCGCCACGCCGAGGTACAGGTGCCCCTTGGAAGGGTCGTAGTCGGCGAGGCTGCCGTGGATCTTCCTGACCCGGTCCGCGTTGTCGTTGATGGTCTTGGCCAGCAGGTACGCCGTGTCGCTGGACATCTTGGCATTGACCGTGATCGTCGTGCCCATGGTCGCCGACAGCACGGGCTCGTTGGCATTGGCGGCCTTCGGGTAGGTCCCCGCGGGGATCGGCCCCTCACCGAGACCGAAGCCTGCCAGGTGCTGGAGCAAGGGCTTCGGGAAGGCCAGGAGCTTGAGGGTGCGTCCCACCGAGGCCTCGGTCACCGAAGCGCCGGGCAGCGCCAGGAAGGTGAAGGTGCCGTCCACGTTCCTGTCCTTGAAGGCACCGGCCTGCTCCGCGTAGGAGCCACGGAAGAACTTGGCGCCCGCCGCCTCCCAGTCCTTGTAGGAGGTCTTGTAGTACTCCATCACCTTCTCGAAGACCCAGACATCAGACGAGCCGGGCTTGGAGATGGCCAGGCGAATGGGCTTCTTGCTCTTGAAGATCTCCTCCATGGAGAGCTTGGCGAGGTCCGAGTCCACCGCGACATAGAAGTGGAAGGTATTGAGGCTCATGTTGCCGGCGAGGGCGCGGAGGTTAGGATGCTTCTTGCCCGGATACGGATCCTCGCCGCGGACGGCGGCGCCCAGGAGTGGCGGCAGCCCCATGCCGAGCTCGGCGTCGCCCTTCTCCACGAGCACCGGGTTCTGCGTGCCACCGCCGGGGATGACCTTGATGTTGAGCCCGGCCTTCTCGCGGATCAGCTCGGCCATGCCACCGGAGATGGCGTACCAGCCGCCACCGACGGCGCCGGCCGTCCAGGTGAGGGATTGCTGGGCCGAGGCCGGGAGCGCCGGCAGCGCCAGGAGCGAGAGCGCGAGGAGCGCGGCGAGCGTGCGCGTGAGCATCGGAAAGCCTCCTCTGTCAGAACATGTTGGCCTCGGCACGCGGGGCGGCGGCGCCGAAGCGGCCGAGCGACAATGCGCCAATATCCATGCTGGACGCCCGGCCGTCAAGGACGATCTCCGCCATCAGGACGTGGCGCTGGATCTCGGCCGGCGCCAGCAGCTGGCTCCTGACGCCCGGGCACTGCTGACGCGCCACGGCCTGGCGCGAGCGCTCGAGCGTGGCGGGATCGGATGATGAGGACATCGGCGGAGGTCTTCATGCGGGACGGGGCGACAGGCCGTGGCGCACGGCCTCGTGGACCATCCGGACCAGCGTGATGATGTCGAAGACGGGTAGCCCGGTGACGGCCGCGATGTCGGCGCGGTAGGGCGGCATGTTGGTGCATTCCAGGACGATGGCGCCCACCTCGGGGTGGGCCTCCACCAGCCGCCGCGCCACCACAAGGTGCTCCTGGCGCGCCGCCTCCACGTCGAGCTCGACGAGATCGTCCAGCAGGACGCGCGTGAACTCCTTCTCGGTCTCGAGCCCCGCTACCACCGTCGGGATCTCCGGGCCGATCCCCGCCCCCGCGAAGTGCTCGGCGCCGAGCGAGGAGCCATCCACGGTGAGGATGCCCACCGCGCGGCCCGGCCGGAGCATCCGGTGAACGAGCGGCACCAGCATCAGGCTCGAGGTGAAGACCGGCACCGAGACGGCGCCGCCGAGCTCCGGCTGGAACTTCGCCAGGAAGCCGCAATTGCTGGTGATGGCACCGACGCCCTCCCGCTCGAGGAACTGCGCCCCCTCGATGAAGGCCGGCAGGAGCGCCTGCTGCCCCTGGCGCACCACCCGGTCCGGCGAGGCCCCGGGCACGCGGTGGTACCGGACGGGGAAATCGAAGGTGGAGGCATTCCCCATGTCGCCGGGGATTCGCGGGAAGCGCGTGTCGAGCATGAGGATGCCTACCGAGAAGCCGTAGAGGTTCGGGCCGCCTCGAACGCGCAACGTCAGTTGAGCTGGGCGAGCTTCTCGCGCACCCGCCGCAGCTGGTCGCGGACCTTCTCGCCGTCTGGGGCGTTGGGGAAGTCGGTGAGGTAGCGCTCCCAGTCAGCGAGCCCGCGCCGGAAGTCCCCGAGCCTGGCGAGCGCGATCCCCCGGTCGCGCCACTCCGCGCCGGCCGCGGGCTCCAGCGCCAGGAGCCGGTCCACGATGCCCACGGCCTTCTCCCACTCCTCCCGCCGCCAGTAGAGGGCCTTGAGGTTCCGGAGCATCCGGGCCAGGAATTGGCGTCCCGTCACCGGGGCGAAGTCGGCCTCCGTGAGGTCCACCGGGTGGCCGACGGCCCGGGCGGCCAGCTCCGCACAGGCCTCAGGGGTCAGGATGCTCCCCCCGTGGAACGGGTCCAGGAGGATCCGCTCCTCGCCGAGCGTGACGCCCGTCACGAAGTGGCCGGGCAGCCCGATTCCCGCCATCCGGAGACCGAGGGTGCGGCCCACCTCCATGAGGACCAGGGAGAGCGTGATGGGGATGCCCAGCCGGCGATCGAGCACATCGTTGAGGAAGCTGTTGCGCGGGTCGAAGTAGTCGTGGCGGTTGCCCCTGAAGCCCAGCTCCGCGAACAGGTGCTCGCGCAGCCGGTGGAGCAGGTGGAGGTCGGTGCACCTCCGGCACCCGGCTGCCACCTCGGCGGCGATCCCGTCGAGGCGGCGACAGTAGCGGTCGATGTCGAGGTCCGGGTACTCCGCTCGCGCCAGGACCAAGGCCGCCCGGCCGAGGTCGATCTCCCGCTCCGGCCGCTCCACCTCGGCGACCCACTCGCGGAGCGCGGGATCGCCCTCCATCAGCAGCCCGGAGCGTGGTGGATGCCGGTAGTCCTGAGGGCCGCGGCCTGCAGCTCCTCCGCGAGTGCCAGCGTCCGCGCGGCGGCCTGTCTGGCGGCCCGCTGCGCCTCCGGGGTCGTGGCGAACCGCAACAGCAGCAAGCGGCCCAGCTCGTGGTGGAAGCGCTCGTCGGGCTCGATGATCTCCCGGTAGAGGGCGGCGGTCGAGGCGTCCCCGGCCCGCTCGCAGAACTCTATGAACTGACGGTTCTTCACCACGGCGATGGCCTCGCGCGTGAACTGGCCGGCGGCGACGCGCTCCACGGTGGTGCCGAGGGTGTCGAGGTACCTGAAGAGCGGCCCGTACCCCTTGGCGAGGGGGTCGACGGTGCGCGGGTCGCACCCGAGCTCGCGGAGCCGGTCCCCGATCAAGCGATAGTGCCTGGCCTCGTCTCCCGCCTGCCGCGCGAAGGCCATCTTCACGTCGAGGTCATCCGTCGCGGTGAGCCAGCGTGCGGCGATCTCCGTGGCCTCGACCTCGTTCTTGAGCGCGACCTTCAGCAGGGTGGTGACGGTCAGGTCTCCCTCCACCTCGGGGCGCAGCGTCGCCTCGGGCTCGAGACGGCGGAGCGTCGCCTGGTTCTCCTCGTCCAGGGCGAGGACGAACTCCTCGGCGGTCATGCGGGCCCCCCCGGCCCGGCCGGAGAGGGGGCCGCCAGCGGCGGCCGCCCGCCCGGATGTCCCTGCCTGAGCACCTCGCCCAGCTCCTTGGTCAGCGTCTCCTTGGTCACGACGCGGGTGCAGCGCGAGTGAAGCGGCTGCGTCTGCCGCGCCAGCGCGTGCGTCGTGAAACCCAGCACCGGGACGCGCGGCGCGCACGCCTCGACGGCGCCGAAGAGGGCCCCGTAGTCCCACCCCGCCGTCGTGAGGTCGACGATCAGCAGGTCGGGCGGCGCCCCGGCGAGCCCCGCGCGCACCTCGTCGGGGCTCCGGGCGAAGGCCACCTGGGTGCCGACGAGCCGGGCCGTTTCCCGGATCCGGGCGACGAAGAAGAGATCCCGCACGGCGGCGAGGACCCTCATCAATCTCCCTCTCCCGGTTCGTCATTGCCCGTCCAGTACTTGTTCCACTCGGCCAGGTGGGAGAGCGTGGAGAGGTCCTTCATCCGGTCGAGGTAAACGATACCGTTGAGGTGATCCGTCTCGTGCTGGATGACGCGGGCGAAGAACTCCTTGGCCACCACGTCGATCGGGCCCCCGTCTCGGTCGTGGGCCTCGAGCCGCACGGCAGTGTAACGGGGCACCATCCCCCGCATGTCCGGCACCGAGAGGCACCCCTCCCAGCCCTCCTCCGTCTCCTCGGTGAGGGGCGTCACCTTCGGGTTGACGAGCACGGTGAGGGGGATGCTGTCGGCGTCGGGATAGCGCGGGTTGGAATTCACCTCGATGACGCAGATCTGGACGGGCGCGTGCACCTGAGGGGCCGCCAGGCCCGCCCCGTTGTACTCCCGCATGGTCTCCACCATGTCGCCGATCAGGCGCTGGATCTCCGGCGACCGGATGTCCTTGACGGCCACCGGAGCAGCCGCCTGGCGGAGCACCGGGTGGCCGAGACGCGCGACCTTCAGAATGGCCATGGCGCCCTCCTTCCGCGCCGAATTGTAACACGGGCGCCGCGCACTCCGGAGCGGCTGAGCGGGTCTGGACAGCGGTGCTACGATGGCCCTGTGATCTGCCCGGCGTGCCAGCACCAGAACCGGCAGAGCGCGAAGTTCTGCGAGCGCTGCGGGGAGCCGCTGCCGGTCCGCTGCCCCTCGTGCGGCACGGCGCTGCGCTCCGGCGCGCGCTTCTGCGACGAGTGCGGGCACCAGCTGACGACCGGCGGCCCGGCGGCGACAGCGGGCGCCGCACCACGCGCCCCCGCCTCGCCGGCAGACGTCGCCGACAAGCTGGCCCGCAAGATCCCAGGCTACACGCCGCGCCATCTCGCCGAGAAGATCCTCACCTCCCGCAGCGCGCTGGAGGGGGAGCGCAAGCTCGTCACCGTGCTCTTCGCCGACTGCGTGGGCTTCACCGCGCTGTCGACTCGCCTCGACCCGGAGGAGCTGCACGCGGTCATGGACGGCTGTTTCCAGCACATGCTGGAGGCCGTTCATCGTTACGAGGGCACCGTGAACCAGTTCACCGGCGACGGCGTCATGGCCCTCTTTGGCGCCCCCATCTCCCACGAGGATCATGCCGTGCGGGCGGTCGCCGCGGCACTGGCGCTCCAGGCCGCCATGCGCGGCTACGCCGAGAAGCTGCGCGCGGAGCGTGGCCTCGACTTCGCCGTGCGGATCGGGGGGAACACGGGTCCGGTCGTGGTCGGTCGGATCGGGGACGACCTCAGGATGGACTACACGGCGCAGGGGGAGACGGTGAACCTCGCGGCGCGGTTGCAGGCCGCCGCGCCCCCGGGGGGCGTGCTCGTCAGCGAGGCGACGCACCGGCTCGTGAACGGCTACTTCCTGACCGCGGACGAGGGGACCCTGGCACTCAAGGGCATCGAGCGGCCCGTCCGCGCCTTCAGCGTCGCGGGGCAGCGCACGCGGCGGGCCCGCTTCGACCTGGCGCTGGAGCGGGGACTCACCCCGCTGGCGGGCCGGCGCACCGAGCTGGCGCTGCTCCTCGACTGCTTCGAGAAGGCCCGGGGCGGGCGGGGGCACGTGGTTTCCCTGGTGGGCGAGGCGGGCGTGGGGAAGTCTCGGCTCGCCTACGAGCTCAGGCGCCGGCTCCACGACACCCCGCTGACTTACCTCGAGGCGCACTGTCTGCCCCACGGCGGGTCGCTGCCGTTCCACGCGATCGTCCAGTTCCTCGAGGGGAATTTCCGTCTCGAGGAGGGCGAGCCCGAGGCCGCCCAGCTCGCGAAGGTCGAGGCCGGAGTGGGACGCCTGGACCCCGCGCTCGAGTGGACCATCCCCTACCTCCAGCACCTGCTCTCGCTGCCCGCCCCGGGGCTCGAGGCCGACGGCCTCGACCCCGCGCAGCGCAAACGTCGCCTCATCGAGGCCGTCAAGGCACTCACCCTCCGCGGAGCCCAGCACCGCCCGCTGCTCCTCGTGGCGCACGACCTTCACTGGGCCGACCCGAGCTCCGAGGAGTACCTCGCCTCGCTGGTGGACAGCCTGGCCGGCCACCGCGTGCTGCTCCTCTGCACTTATCGGAGCGGCTATTCCGCGCCCTGGCAGGATCGAGCCGTCCACCTGCGGCTGGCGCTGGATCCCCTGTCGCACGAGGACACCGTGGAGATGGTGAAGGCGCTCCTCTCCGTGCCCGATCTGTCGCCGGAGCTGCGCGACCTCGTCATCAAGCGGTCCGAGGGAAACCCGCTCTTCATCGAGGAGCTGGCCACCTACCTCCGAGATCGGGATCTGTTGTCGCCGGCGGTGCCTGCCGCCGGGAAGGGGCGGGAGCAGGGCGAGGTGGAGGTTCCCGAGACCATCCACGATCTGCTGACGGCGCGGATCGACCGCCTTCCGGAGCCGCTCAAGCGCACGGTGCAGATCGCCTCCGTGCTGGGACGCGACTTCTCCCTCTCGCTCCTCGAGGCGGTGGCACCGGCGGAGCTCGACATCCGCCGGCACCTCGCCGATCTGGTCCGGGGCGACCTCCTGCGCGAGACGGATCTCTTCCCCGAGGTCCGGTACAGCTTCTCGCACGTGCTCATCCAGCAGGTCGCCTACCAGGGCCTCCTCGTGAAGTCGCGCGCTGACCTGCACGGGAGGGCCGCAGCCGCCCTCGAGCGCCTCTACGAGGGCCGCGCGGACGAGGTCCTCCAGGAGGTGGCCGAGCACTGGGCCCGCAGCGCCGACCGCGCGAGGGCCGTCGAGTCCCTCGTGCGCGCGGGCGACCGCGCGGCGGCCCTCTACGCCTACCACGAGGCGGAAGCCTACTTCCGGCGCGCGCTGGACGCCCTCGGCCCGGAGAATGACCCGGGCCGGCGACAGGCCATCCTGGACAAGCTCGGCGACGCGGCCTTCGCCCGGGGCGGCCTCGGCGAGGCGCGCTCCCGCTGGAGCGAGAGCCTCGCGCTGGAGGAGGCGGCCGCGGACCGGCGGCGTGCGGCGGACCTCCACCGGAAGCTCGGGGCGGCGGCCTGGGCCGCCGGCGACAGGGAGGCCTCCCTGGCCCATCTCGAGCTGGGGCTGGCGGCGCTCGGTGAGGACGGGAGCCTCGAGCTGGCACGGCTGTGCCAGGAGCTGGGACGCATCCACTTCCGGCTCGGCCGTCACGACCTGGCGGTGAACTGGGCCCAGCGCGCCCTCGCTCTCGGCGAAAGCCTCGGCGCGCCGGACGTGGTATCCCACGCATGCAACACCCTGGGAGTGGCGCTCGCCCGGGCCGGCGACCTGGAGCGTGGCGCCGCGCAGGTGTCGCGCAGCCTCGAGACCGCGCTGGCCGGCCAGCTCGGCTCCGTGGCCTGCCGAGCCTACACCAACCTCGCCGTGATGTACGCGCCCCTCGACCACGGCCGCTCGGCGGCCTTCTGCCGCGAAGGGCTCGCGCTGGCCCAGAGGATCGGCGATCTCCTCCAGCAGCCGTGGCTCTACTGCGCGCTCGCCGGCGGGCACTGCACGGTAGCGGGCGACTATGACGAGGGCGTCAGGGCTGCCGAGGCGGCCGTGGAGCTGGACCGGCGCCTCGGGCAGCTCAACCACCTGCCGATCCCGCTGATCATCCTAGCGCAGATCTACCAGTGCCGCGGGGACTACCCGCGGAGCGGCCGTTACTACGATGAGGCCCTCGCCGTGGCCGAGGCGGTGGGCGAGCCGCAGCTCCTCTGTCCCTGCTACGAGGGCCTCGCCACCCTGGCCGTCGAGCGGGGCGACGAGGCGGAGGCCGACCGGTGGCTCGAGAAGAGCCGTCACACCCGGGAGACGACGGGGTGGACGAGCGACACGTTCCTGCTCCTGCCTTTTCTCTGCTGAAGGAGGACCTCGATGAACACTGCGACGCTCGGTGAACGCGCTCCGGCTCTCCGTCTGCCGTCCGGCCACGGACGCGAGATCGCGCTCGACGACTACCGCGGGCGGAACAAGGCCATCGTCTGGTTCACGAAGGGCATGGCCTGCGCCTTCTGCCGCCAGCAGATGTCCCAGCTGGCCCGGGGCTACCCGCAGTTCCGGGCGCAGGGAGCCGAGATCCTGGAGATCACCCTCTCCACTCCGGACCGGGCGCGCTTCTACGTGGACAAGTTCAAGATCCCCTTCCCGTACCTCTGTGACCCGGAGTACACCGCGCGCCGCGCCTGGGGCCTCGAGGCCCGATCCCACTCCATGGCCTGGTACGCGAAGACGCTCTACACGGGGTTCAAGAGCCAGGAGCCGCCCAGTGACTTCGGCGCGGTCAAGACGCCGCTCACCGATCTGCCACGCTTGATCGTCGACGACGACATGGGCTTCTTCATCGTGGACCGCGACGGCGTGGTCCGTTACGCGCTCACGGGCTCCTACGTGGGTGACGCAGGCGTCCGGCAGATCCCCGGCAACGACGAGATCATGCGCGAGCTCGAGCGCTGCGAGCAGGTGGCAGCCGGCTGACCCGCGCCCGGCCGTCCCGGCTCGAGGCACGACCGGTCACAGGGGCTCCGCCCCGGCGAAGGTGGCACCGGCGCGCTTCAGCTCCTCGAGCGCCCGCGCTCCGTCTCCGGGCTGGATGTCCACGGCGCGGATGGCGTCCTCCAGCACCACCACCTCGAAGCCCTCGCGGAGGGCGTCCAGCGCCGTGGCCTTGACGCAGTAGTCCGTGGCGAGCCCGCCGACGAAGAGGCGCTTGATCCCGCGCGCGGCGAGGATGCCAGCGAAGGGACGGCTGTCCGGCGCCTGGCCCTGGAAGCAGGAGTAGGCGTCTTCATCCGGATCCATCCCCTTGGAGATCACGGTGGTCCCCGCCGGCAGGCGCAGGGCGGGGTGGAACTCGGCGCCGCCTGTCCCCTGCACGCAGTGCGCCGGCCAGACTCCACCGAAGGCCTTGAAGTGCCGGGTCCGCGCCGGATGCCAGTCGCGTGAGGCGAACACCGCCGCCCCGGCCCCGGCGACGTGCGCCGCGTAGCGGTTGAGCGGCTCGACCACCCCGTCACCGTGGGGGACGGCGAGCGTGCCGCCCGGGCAGAAGTCGTTCTGGACGTCGACGATGACGAGGGCGTCGCGGGCCGGATCGACCATGGGGGTGAGCTCCTTTCTGTTGCTCTGGCGGTTGCGGAGCGCGATCGCGGCGTTCCTCCTCAGGCCCGCCGCCCGAGGGCGAAGCAGCGCCGTGCCGGCGAACCGGCGCCGGAGGGCCGCGTCGTCCATCTGGAGCAGCGCCTCGGCACCCGGGTACGGCGCTGCCGGACGGAAGGCTTCCTCGCGGGTGACGGGCGCCTTCCGGTTCCACGGGCACACGCTCTGGCAGAGGTCGCAGCCGAACTGCCACTGCCCCATGCCTGCCGCGAGCGCGGGCTCGATGGGGCCCCGGTGCTCGATGGTGAGGTACGAGATGCAGCGGCGGGCGTCGAGGAGCCGCGGGGCCGCGAAGGCCCCCGTCGGGCAGGCATCCAGACAGGCGCGGCAGGAGCCGCAGCGGTCGGGCAGTGGCGGATCGTGCACCAGCTCGGCGGTGGTGAGCAGCACGCCGATGAAGAACCAGGAGCCCAGCGACGGGCTCAGCAGCATGGTGTTCTTGCCGACCCAGCCGAGTCCGGCGCGGGCCGCCAGCTCTCGCTCCAGCACGGGACCGGTGTCCACGTAGGCGCGGCTCTCGGCGGAGGCCGCCTCGCGCAGAAGCGCGGCCAGCGCCTGGAGCCGCGGGAGCATGACCTCGTGGTAGTCGCGTCCCCACGCGTAGCGCGCCACGGGGGCCCAGGACCCGTCCGCGATCCGGCCCTGATGGTAGTTGAGCGCCACGCAGACCACGGAGCGCGCGCCGGGGAGCACGCGTCGCGGATCCAGCCGCTCCTCCAGGCGGCGCTCCAGATAGGCCATGGTCCCGGCGCGACCGGCCTCGACCCAGCGGCGTAGCTCGTCCCCGTGCGCCGGCGGATCGGCGGCACCGACCGCGACCGCGTCGAAGCCGAGGGCCAGCGCGCGCGCCTTCACGGCTGCCGTGAGCGTGGCGACCGTGATCACGGTTTGCGCGCCTTGACGAGGAGGTGACTGCGCGTGAGCGTCCGGCCGCCGCCCTCGAGGAAGGCCAGGTACCGGTGCCATCGGCCGTCGGCCTTCCAGAGGTCCGCGAGGCCCACGGCGGCCGCCAGCCCCGCCTCGACGGTCTCGAACCGCTGAACCTCGCGCTCCAGCTCGACGGCCTCGGGCAGGAGCCCGCCCTCGCGCAGGACGTCGGCCATGCGCTCCTCGTCGTAGGCGAAGCGCGAGACCTTCCCCGTCTCCTGCCACTGATCCACGTGAAAGGCCACCATTGCGAGGCAGGAGCCCGACCGGAGCGCGCGCGCGGCGCGCTGGATGATGGCATCCGAGACGCAGAGGTGGGCGACGATCAGGTCGGGGTGCCAGCGGCCGTACTCCTCCTGCTCCACGTCCGCCTCGTGGAACTCCGCCCTGTGAAGCCCGGCCGCCCTCGCCCGCCGCCGGGCCTCCGCCACGAGGGAGAGATCCCGGTCCAGACCCACCACCCATCCCGCCGCCTCCGCCAGCGGGAGCGCCAGTCTTCCCCACCCGCAACCCACGTCGAGGATCCGCTTCCCCCTCAGCCCCTCTTCCTCGAGCAGCGCCCAGAACCTCGGACTGATCACGGCCGGGGCGGGCGCCTCACACGTCATCGGCCTTGAAGTACCTGGCCTCCGGGTGGTGGAAGACCAGGGCCGACACGGAGGCCTCGGGGTCCATCATGAAGCCCTCGGTCAGGGTGAGCCCGATCTGCTCCGGGTGCAGCAGGTCGAAGAGCAGCCGCTGGTCGGCGAGCTCCGGGCAGGCCGGGTAGCCGAAGGAGACGCGGATGCCGCGGTAGCGGCCCTTGAGCCGCTCCTCCATGGTCAGCTCGGCCGGGTCGGGGAAGCCCCACTGGGTCCTGAGCCGGGCGTGGACGAGCTCGGCGAACGCCTCGGCGCACTCGATGGCCAGGGCCTGCAACGCATGCGCCCGCAGGTACTGGCCCGCCTCCTTCCACTCCTCCGCGCGCTCTCGCACACCAGCGCCGCAGGTCACGACGAAGAGCGCCACGGAATCGGGCTCGCCGGACTCGACGCCCCTCACGTAGTCCGCCAGGCACAGGCGCTCGCCGCCCGCCTGCCGCGGAAAACGGAAGCGCGCCACCTCCCGGCCGCCGTCGTAGAGGACCAGAGTCTCGCCGGAGGAGCGCGCCTCGAAGAAGCGGTACAGCCCGTCGGCCCTGAGCCAGCCGCGGGCCGCCGCCTCCCGTTCGAGCTCCTCGACCATACCCAGCAGCTCCACGGCCTTCGGATCGCGCTCGGCCAGGAGGCGGGAGACAGGGCCCCGGAGCCCCAGGTGCTTGCCCAGGAGCATCTGGAGATTGAGATAGGGATAGATGTGACCCAGGGGAACCGACCGCAGCACATGGAGATCCAGATCCGGCGGGACCGGCACGGAGACAGTCCGTGAGACGGACGGGCCCGCCGGGGTCGCCGCCGCCGGGACCGGGAGGCGCGCAGCCCCCCCGGGGGTGCCGGCGCGAAGGGCCGCCTGCTCCTCGCGAAGGGCGGCGAGCAACGCTTCCCGCGTCGTCGCGCCGAAGAGGCGATTGGCGAGATCGAGCCCGTCCATGGCGTCCTTCGCGTACACGGTCGGCCCCGCGTACTCGACTGCGATACGCGTGGCGGCGAACTTCCGCGTGAGGGCGGCGCCACCCACGAAGAGCGGGACCTCGATCCCCGCTGCGCGCAGATCCTGGGCGGTGGACACCATCTGCTGCGCTGACTTGACGAGGAGACCCGACAGCCCGAATGCGTCGGGCTTGTGGCTGTGGTAGGCGGCGATCAGGTCCTCGGGCGGCACCTTGATCCCGAGGTTGATGACGCGGTAGCCGTTGTTCTTGAGGATGATCTCCACCAGGTTCTTGCCGATGTCGTGCACATCGCCCTTCACCGTGGCCAGCACGAGGGTGGCCCGCGTGGCGCTCTCCGCGCGCTCCATCCGCGGCTCCAGGTGCGCGACGGCGGCCTTCATGGCCTCCGCCGACTGCAGCACCTCGGCCACGATGAGCTGGTTGTCGTTGAAGAGCCGGCCCACCTCCTCCATCCCTCGCATGAGCGGGCCGTTGATGATCGCCAGCGGCGCCGCCTCCCGGAGCTTGAGCTCCAGGTCCTCGACCAGCCCGTCGCGCGAGCCCTCGACGATGTAGCGGGCCAGCCGCTCGTCCAGCGGCAGCGCGCTGCCGGCCGCCCGCGCGGCCCGTGTCCGCCCACGGAAGTGAGCGACGAAGGCTCCCAGCGGATCGGCGCCGCGCATGTGGATGAGATCCTCGGCCAGCCGCCGCTCCTCCTCGGGGATGGAGGCATAGCGATCGAGCCGCTCGGTGTTCACGATGGCGTAGTCGAGTCCCGCCTTGGTGCAGTGGTGGAGAAACACGGCGTTGAGCACCTCGCGCCCCGCGTCCGGGAGCCCGAAGGACACGTTCGAGACCCCCAGGATGGTCTTCGACGAGGGGAAGCGGGCCTTGATGGCGCGGAGCCCCTCGATGGTCTCGACGGCCGACCCCACGTAGTTCCTGTCCCCGGTTCCCAGCGGGAAGACCAGGGGATCGAAGACCAGGTCGCGCTCGGGCAGGCCGAACTTTTCCGTGAGGAGCCCATGGGCGCGCTCGGCGATCCTGAGCTTGCGCTCCCGGGTCAGCGCCATCCCCTGCTGCTTGTCCTCGTCGATGCAGCCGACCACTGCCGCGCCCCCGTAGGCGCGCAGCAGCGGCACCACCCGCTCGAAGCGCTCCTCGCCGTCCTCCAGGTTGATCGAGTTCACGATGGCCTTGCCCTGGCACAGGCGCAGCGCCCGCTCGATCACGGCGGGGTCCGTGGAGTCGATCATCAGCGGCACCTTCACCTTCCGGGTGAGCCGGTCGAGGAATCGCTCCGTGTCGGCCATCTCGTCCCGGTCCGGGTTGGCGAGACAGACGTCCAGCACCTGCCCCCCGCCGCGGACCTGGGCCCTGCCGATCTCGGCGGCCTCCTCGAACTTCCCCTCGACGATGAGCGCCTTGAACCGGCGCGAGCCGATGACGTTGGTGCGCTCGCCCACGAGCACCGGGCGCGTGTCCTCCCCTGGGTACAGCACCTCGATGCCGCTGACGGCCGCCATCAGGACGGCTGCGGGCCGGCGCGGAGGCCGCCCCTCCGCCAGCGCCGCCAGCAACCGGATATGAGCGGGAGTGGTCCCGCAGCAGCCGCCGATCAGGTTCACCCACCCCTCGTCAACGAAGCGGCGCATCTTGAGCGCGAGGCTCTCGGGCGTCTCCTCGTAGTGGCCATGCTCGTCCGGAAGCCCCGCATTCGGGTAACAGGAGACGAAGCACGTCGCCAGCGCCGACAGCGAGCGCAGGTGGTCGGTCATGAACTCGGGGCCGGTGGCGCAGTTGAGCCCGATGGAGAAGAGATCGAGATGCTCGAGCGAGGCGTGGAGCGCCTCCACGCCCTGCCCCGCCAGCATCGTGCCCATGGGCTCGATGGTCCCGCTCACCATCAGCGGCAGCCGGGTGCCGGCCTCGTCCATGGCGCCTCGGACACCGAGGGCCGCCGCCTTCACGTTGAGTGTGTCCTGGCAGGTCTCGAGCAGCAGTGCGTCCACCCCTCCCTCGATGAGGGCCCGCGCCTGGAGGCGATAGCCCTCCATCACCTCGTCGAAGGTGACCCCCCCCGTGACCGTGATCGTCCGCGTGCCCGGCCCCATGGCCCCCACCACGAAGCGAGGCCGGGCGGCGCTCTCTCGCGAGGCCGCGGACTCTCGGGCCAGCCGAGCGGCCGCCAGCGTGATCTCGTGACAGCGCGCCGCCAGGCCATACTCTGCAAGCACATAGGGAGCGCAGCCGAAGGAATTGGTCGAGATCAGGTCCGCGCCCGCATCCAGGTACACCTCGTGGATGGACCGGATCACATCAGGACGGGTGAGATTGAGGTGCTCGTTGCACCCTTCGTAGGACGCGCCGCCGAAATCCGAGGCGCCGAGAGCACGGGCCTGGATCATGGTGCCCATGGCACCGTCGAGGACGAGGATGCGCCGCCGGCAGGCCCCCGCCAGCAGGGCGGCGCGGGAGGAACCGACCGTCATGCGGTCATTCTAGCATCCGGCCCGCGGGCGCCCCCGGCCCCTGCGCCACGCGCCCGATCCGCCTTGGGTTCTCAGCCGGTGACGGCGCCCTCGGAGGCGTTGGAGACGGTCCTGGCGTACTTGTGGAAGACGCCGCTCGTGTAGCGCGGCCTGGGGGCCTTCCAGCCGGCGAGGCGCTTCTTCAACTCGGCCGCGGTGATCTCCAGGTCTACCCGCCGCTTCTTCACATCGATATTGATCATGTCGCCGTTCCGCACCGCCGCGATGGGCCCGCGCTCGAAGGCCTCGGGCACGACGTGGGCGATCATGAAGCCGTGGGTGGCGCCGGAGAAGCGCCCGTCGGTCATGAGGGCCACCGTCTCCCCCAGTCCCGCTCCCTGCAGCGCCCCCGTGACGTGGAGCATCTCGCGCATGCCGGGGCCGCCTCTGGGCCCCTCGTAGCGGATCACGATGACGTCGTTGGCCTTGATCTTGCCTTCCTTCACTGCCTTGAAGGCATCTTCCTCGCGCTCGAACACGCGGGCGGGACCCCGGTGGCTGACCCTGGCATGCCCCGAGAGCTTGATCACGCAGCCGCCCGGCGCGAGGTTGCCCCGGAGGATGGCGATGCCGCCCGTGGGCTTCAGCGCCTGCGCCAGCGGCCTGATCACCTTCTGGCCCGCGGGCTCGCGGGCGGCGCCGATCTCCTCGCCGATGGTGCGTCCGGTGACCGTCTTCTCCTGCGTGTGGATCAGCCCGGCCTCGACGAGCCGCTTGCCCACGACCGCCATCCCCCCCGCCTCGTGCATCTCGGGGGCCGTGTAGGCGCCCCAGGGCTTGAGGTCGGCCAGCACGGGGGTCTTGCGCGACAACCTGTCGAAGTCGTCGATGGAGAGCTTGAGGCCGAATTCCCAGGCCGTGGCGGGCAGGTGGAGCACGGAATTCGTGGAGCCGCCCGTGGCCAGGACCCCGGCGATGGCGTTCTCGAAGCTCCTGCGCGTGATGAGCGAGCGTGGCGTGATCCCCTTCCGCACGTGCTCCATGACGAGCCGGCCGCACTCGAAGGCGACCTCGTCCTTTCGCGGATCCGGGGCCGGGATGCCGTTCCACCCCATGGGAGAGATGCCGAGCATCTCGTAGGCCGTGGCCATGGTGTTGGCGGTGAATTGACCGCCACACGCCCCCTCGCCCGGGCAAGCGTGGTCCTCCACGTCCTTCAGCTCCTCGGCCGAGATCTTCCCGGCGTTGTAGGCGCCGAGGGCCTCGAAGACGTCCTGGATGGTCAGGTTGCGGTCGGAGAAGGGCCCGCCCGCCCCGCAGCGCCCGAACATGATGGAGCCGCAGTAGAGCATGAGCCCGGGGATGTTGAGCCGCCCGAGCACCATCGCCATGGCGGGAATGGTCTTGTCG
Organism: Candidatus Rokuibacteriota bacterium; assembly: GCA_016188005.1. NCBI lineage: Bacteria > Candidatus Rokuibacteriota > Candidatus Rokuibacteriota bacterium. Next base: position 116,964 of record JACPIQ010000068.1, read on the forward strand.
CAACCCGAGATGGTCACGAGGCCGTCGAAGAGGTGGCCGCGCGCCACCAGCTCCACCGAGTCGGCCACGACCTCGCGGCTTATCAGGGAGGCCTTCATGCCCTCGGTGCCCATGGTGATGCCGTCGGTGATGGCGATGGTGTTGAGCTCGATGGGCGTGCCGCCCGCCGCGCGGACCCCCTGCATGACCTTCTCGGCGAGCTTCCGGTGGTTCCAGTTGCACGGCATCGTCCCGATCCACGCATGCGCCACGCCGATCTGCGGGCGGGAAAGATCCTCGTCCCGGAAGCCGACGGCTTTCATCATCGCCCGTGCCGGCGCGCGGTCGGGGCCTTCGAGGAGGAGGCGGCTCTTCTGGCGTGGGTCCCAGGGCTTGGTGGGCGGCATGTGGCTGGCTCCTTTACCTGGCGCGGGCACCCGGGCTCACGCCCGCCCGCGCCCGCCGCATCTTCGCTGCCGGTCACTCCCTCGCGCGGCGCCCGGCGCCGTCACCCCGCCCGGGCACCCGGGCTCACGCCCGCCCGCGCCCGCCGCATCTTCGCTGCCGGTCACTCCCTCGCGCGGCGCCCGGCGCCGTCACAGCGACGCTGGCGATTCTACAGCAGGTCGCGGAGCGGGACCAGGGCATAGCCCCGTCCCCGGAGCGCCTGGATGAGCGCGGGCAGCCCCTCGACGAGCCGCGTGCCCGCTCCCGCCACGCCGTCAGCGTCGTGCAGGTCGAGGATGGCCCCCGGCCCGACACGGCGCGCGCTCGCTTCTACCTGCTGCGCCGCCGGCACGGCACGCCGGCCTTCGGTCTGCACCGACCAGAAGACGCAGGGTGTGGCCAGCCGGCGGAGCACGGGGAAGAGCGCCAGGTTGGTCAGGCCCCACGGTGGCCGGAAGAAGCGCGGGGTCCGGCCGGCCGTCTCGGCGATGGCGGCATGGCCCCGTTCGACCTGCCGCACCGTCTCCGACGGTCCGCAGAGCCAGAGGCTCCGGTGGCTCCACGTGTGGTTTCCGAGGTCGTGCCCCTCGGCGGCGATGCGCCGGACCACCTCGGGCGCACGCCGGGCCCGCTCCCCGATCAGGAAGAAGGCTCCGTGGATCCCGTGGCGGGCGAGGATGTCGAGGACGCGGGGCGTGTGCTCGGGATCCGGCCCGTCGTCGAAGGTCAGCGCCGCGGCCCGCTCGCCCCGCCGTCCCCGCCAGATGCTCCCGAGCGTGAGGAGGTGAGAGCCCCAGGTGTAGCCCGCCCACATCAGGGGCGGCGCGAGCAGCCAGGGGCTCGCCGTCACGAGGCCCGTTCCCGGACAACGGCAGGCTGCGTCAGCACCAGGTCCACGATGCTCCGGGCGGCGTGCGGGCGCCGGTACATGCGGATCCTCTCGCGGATGTCCCAGAGCAGCACCGGGTCGCGCAGCGCAGCCGCGATGACCCGATGGAGCTGGGCCTCGGAGCTCGCCACGAGCGCCACCCCCGCCATGGCGGCGAATCGCTCGTTGCGCGCCTCCTGCCCCGGCAGCGAGCCGAAGCAGATGACGGGCAGCTCCGCGGCCAGCGCCTCGGCGAGGGTGAGCCCGCCGGCCTTGCTCACCAGGAAGTCGGCCGCCCCCATGAGCTGGCGCACGTTGTCCACGTAGCCGCACACCTTCACCCGCGTCTCGTTGCCCGCCACGAGCCGGCGCAGCCGCGCCTCGAGCGCTTCCTCGCGGCCGGTCACCACCACGGCCTGGAGCGGCTGCTCCATCTGGAGGAGCTTGCGGGTGGCGACCTCCAGCCGGCCGAAGCCGCCGCCCGAGCCATCCATGAGCAGCAGGACGGGCAAGCGCGGGGAGAGACCGAGAGCGAGCCGGGACGCCGCGCGGTCCGTCGCCTGGGCGAACTCCGGTCCCACCGGGACTCCGGTCACCACCACTCGCTCTCGCGGCACGCCACGCGCCGTGAGATCGTGGGCGATCTCCTCGGCGGGGACGCAGTAGCGGTCGACGTTGGGGTCGATCCACTGGGTGTGGGCCACGAAGTCGGTGAACACCGTCGTGTGGGGCGGGATCGGCACCCCGCGGGAGCGCAGCACCGAGAGCGCGGCCACGGGGGTCGGATGGACCGAGACCACGTGGTCGGGGGCCTGGGCCAGCACGTGCCTCCTGAGCTTCCTCGCGCCGAGCCGGTTGAAGCCCATCAGGAGCGGCGAGGTGACGCTGAGCTGATCGCCGAGCCAGTACGCGGCTCCCCACAGGAGGGGGGTCCGGCGAAGCATGGCGTAGTAGAGCCCCCGGCTCGCCCGGTCGAAGCCGGGATGCACGAGATCGTGGAAATGGTCCAGGACCCTCGCCACGGCGCCCGCGCGCCGGAACTCGTCGACCAGCGTCTGGGCCACGCGGTTGTGGCCGGAGCCATAGGAGGCGGTCAGGACCAGCACGCGGGGCGGACGCCCGGTCATGGCCGAGGGCGCCGCGCCACCAGCAGGGTGAGTCTGCCGGACTGGACGATCTCGCCTCGCTGGTTCAGGATGTCCCGCTCCTCGACGATGATACCGCCCTCCCGCATGGGGCGCTTGACGAGGGTCCGCGAGCGGCTGCGGATCGTGTCGCCGATCCGCGCCGGCTGGAGAAAGCGCCACTCGAAGCCCATGAAGGCCAGGACCACCAGCGGCGGCCGAGGCACCCGCCAGCCGAGCCCCGAGGACATGCACAGCGGCAGCAGATCGGGCACTGCTCCGGGGTCGAGCGCCCTCCGGGCCTCGGTGACACCCGAGAAGAGGGCCACGTGCGCCTGGGTCAGCGTCATGCCTGGTGTCTCCAGGGGAACGCCCACCTCAACGTCCTCGAAGTAGGCCTGACGCTGATCCGGCACGAGGGCAGCCATCGGCGTCGGTCTAGCCGCCCCGGCGCTGGACGGCGTGCTCGGTCTCCCCCTCCTGCACCACCTCGCCGCGCTGATTCAGCACGGTGCGCGCGATGGTCACGATCCCCGACCCGGGACCGGCGGCAGCCTTCTTCGCTGCCACGCGCGCCCGCACGTGGATGGTGTCGCCGATCTTGATGGGTCCCTTGAACTTCCACCTGAGCCCGCCCAGCGACTCGCCGGCCCAGGCTGGCATGTCCCGGGCGAGGAGGCCTTGCTGGATGGAGAGTCCGAGGAGACCGTGAGCGATCCGCTCGCCGAAGAGCGAGGCCTTCATGTGCTCGGCGTCAGTGTGCAGCACGTTGTAGTCGCCGCTCAGCCCCGCGAAGATCACGATGTCGGCCTCGGTGACAGTACGAGCGGGGGAGATGTACTCCTCGCCGACCCGGATGTCCTCGAAGTGCACCGTCTCTCCGACGCTCACGAGGCGGTAGCATAGCACGCGAGCCCGCGGCCCCGGAACCGCCCAGACTCGCCGGCGGCTCCGCCTCGTCTGGGCTCGCTCACGCTCGCCCGGCCTCCCATATCCGCTCGCCTCGCCTCCGGCAGCGCCTCGCCCTCCTCGCTTGACCCGACGGGGCGGGCAGGGTGTGGTATCCTCTGGCCGCCGATCACGGGCCGCCACATCGCGGCCAGGGGCGCATCCTATACAACACGGAGGTGTCTATGGAAGGTCGCAGACGGTTCATCCTGAAGGGGGCCGCGCTCGCGGCCGCCGGCGCCGCCACGGCGGTGAATGCCCCCAACGTCATCGCCCAGCCGAAGTTCCAGTGGCGCCTGTCCACCACCTGGCCCCCGGCGCTCGACGTGCTCCAGGGCGGCGCTCAGCGCTTCGCCAGAATCGTCGACGAGATGAGCGGCGGTCGGCTGAAGATCCAGGTCTTCGCCGCCGGGGAGCTGATGCCGGCCTTCGGCTGCTTCGACGCAGCCTCCCAGGGGACCATCGAGGCCTTCAACGCCGCCCCCTACTACTGGGCAGGCAAGGAGCCGGCCCTGCAGTGGTTCTCCGCCGTCCCCTTCTCCTTCAATCCCCAGGCGCAGATGAACTGGTACATCCACGGCGACGGGCTCAAGCTCTGGGAGGAGATCTACGCCACCTTCAACCTCGTCCCCCGCCCCGGCGCCTCCACCGGCTGCCAGATGGCCGGCTGGTTCAGGAAGAAGATCAACACCACTGCCGACTACAAGGGGCTCAAGATGCGCATCCCCGGCCTCGGCGGCAAGGTGGTTGCCAAGGCCGGCGGCACCGTGGTCCTGACGCCCGGCGGCGAGATCTACACTGCGCTCGAGCGCGGCACCATCGACTCCACTGAGTGGGTGGGACCCCACGACGACATGAAGCTCGGCCTGCACAACGCGGCCAAGTACTACTACTACCCCGGGTGGCACGAGCCCGGGACCACCGGGGAGTACAGCTTCAACAAGAAGGCCTACGACTCCCTGCCCGTCGATCTCAAGCGCATCCTCGACTACGCATGCCAGTCCATGCAGGTCCACACCTTCATGGAGTACGAGGCCAAGAACTTCATCGCGCTGCAGAAGCTCAAGACCGACTTCAAGGGCAAGGTCGAGCTGGTGGCCTTCTCCAACGCCATCCTCAAGGACCTCAAGAAGATCTCCGACGACGTCATCAAGGAGGAGTCGGAGAAGAGTCCGCAGGCGAGAAAGGTCTACGCCTCCGTCAAGAAGTTCGAGAAGGCGCTGAACGACTGGCGCCTGCTCTCCGAAGCGGCCTACCACGCGCAGATCGCCGCCCTCTAGCGGGCGACGGCGAGAGCAGCCGGGGGGGGCGGAGCCCGAGGGGCTTCGCCCCCTTTTCCGTCTCTACCCCCGGAAGACGGTGAAGAGGGCCCGGACCAGCTGCGGGAAGGCGATGACGATGGTGAGCCCGATCAGCTGGAGGATCACGAAGGGGACCACGCCCTTGTAGATGTCCTGGGTGGTGATCTCGGGCGGGGCCACCCCGCGGAGGAAGAAGAGGGCGAAGCCGAACGGCGGCGTGAGGAACGAGGTCTGCAGGTTCACGCCGATGAGGACCCCGATCCACAGGGGGTCGAAGCCGAAGTGGGTCACGAGCACCGGGGTCAGGATCGGCACATGGATGAAGCAGATCTCGAAAAAGTCGATGAAGAAGCCCAGCGCGAAGATCACGAGCATCACGACGGCGAGCACCCCGTAGGGGCCGAAGGGCAGTCCCAGGAGGAAGTTCTGGATCAGGTGGTCGCCGTTGAGCCCCCGGAACACCAGGCCGAAGCAATTGGCTCCCACCAGGATGATGAAGGCGAGGCTCGTGATGCGCGTGGTGGTCTCCATCACGTTCCTGAGCATGGCCCAGGAGAAGCGCCGCTTGAGCATGGTGAGGATGGTGCCCCCGGCCGCCCCCACGGAGGCCGCCTCGGTGGGCGTGGCGATCCCGGCAAAGATGGAGCCGAGCACGCCGACGATGAGCGCGAAGGCCGGGATCAGCGCGATCGTCACCCGCTTGAGGGCCTCGCCCTGGAACTCCCTGAGCTCCTCGGCGGGGATGGCCGGCGCCAGCCCCGGTCTGAGCCGCCCCAGGATGACGACGTAGATGATGTAGAGGCCCACGAGGACCAGGCCGGGTAGCACCGCCCCGATGTAGAGGTCCCCGACGGACACCCCCATGATGTCACCCAGGAGCACGAGGATGATGCTCGGCGGGATGATCTGGCCGAGCGTCCCCGAGGCGCAGATGGTGCCGCTGATCAGCCGCTTGTCGTACCCCCGGCGCAGCATCGTCGGCAGCGACACCAGCCCCATGGTGATGACGCTGGCGCCGACGATGCCGGTCGAGGCGGCCAGGATGGCGCCCACCACGATCACCGAGATCGAGATGCCCCCGCGCATCTTGCCAAAGAGGAGCGCCATGGTCTCGAGCAGTTCCTCGGCCAGCCCCGACCTCTCGAGGACCACCCCCATGAAGACGAAGAGGGGGACGGCCATCAGCGTGACGTTGGTCATGGTGCCCCAGATGCGCAGGGGAAGAATGTCGAAGAAGTTGGCGTTCAGGACGCCCAGCCCGACGCCGGCCATGCCGAAGAAGAGCCCCGTGAACGTGAGGCTGAAGGCCACCGGGAAGCCGAAGAAGAGGAAGGCGATCATCCCGATGAACATCAGGCCGCCGAGCGTCTGGTCGAGCGGCAGCATCTCAGTGGATCTCTTTCGCCCGCCGCTCAGGCTCTTCCCACCCCTTCAGGACGTAGAAGTTCTTCACGGCCTGGGAGAGGCCCTGCAGGGTCAGCAGCCCGAAGCCGATGATGATCATGCTCTTCAGCAGCCAGCGCGCGGGGATGCCGCCGGGATCGGGCGAGCCCTCGTTGACCATGAAGGAGTTCCTCAGGAACGGCCAGGTCGTGATGAGGATCATGAGGCACGACGGAAAGAAGAAGATGAATAGGAAGATGAAGTCGGACTTGGCCTTCTTCCGCGGCGCCCAGCGCGAGTAGATGATGTCCACGCGCACGTGCTCGTCGTAGAGCATGGTGTAGCCGGCGGCCAGCAGGTAGCACACCGCGAACAGGTGCCACTCGAGCTCCTGGGTCCACACCGCGCTGTGGTTGAACGCGTATCGCAGAACCACGTCGCCGAACGTGACCAACACCATGGCCAGCATGACCCAGGACATCGCCCGGCCGATGTGCTCCTGGACCAGGTCGATCTTCCGCGCAAGTCTTCTGAGTGGCGATTCCACGCAGTCCTCCGCAGGCGTGAGACGGGTTGGCAGCCGGGGGATGTGCGCCACGCCCCCCTCCCGTCCGGCCAAGCAGCGGCGCGGGCGGGATACATTGACCGAAGGGTCAGTCGCCCCTAGAATCAGAGCGGCTGGTCCGTCCGATCCACCGGGAGGATAGCATGCCTGTCGTGAAAGAGCGCCGGCTCCTGCTGCGAGACCGGCTGCTGGTCCCCGTCTGGGAGAAGGTCCGCGCCGGGGAGCGCCTGTCGCGGGAGGACGGCCTCCTTCTCTTCGAGAGTGAGGATCTCCATGGGGTGGGGAGCCTCGCCGACCACGTCAAGGCCCGCCGGTACGGAGAGCGGGTGTTCTTCGTGATGAACCGCTACGTCAACCCCACCAACGTCTGCGTCCTCTCCTGCGCCTTCTGCGACTTCACGCGGAAGAAAGGTGAGGCCGGCGCCTTCGAGAACTCCATCGAGGACGTGCTGGCGATGATCAAGCCGGGCACCCGCGAGGCCCACATCGTGGGAGGGCATCACCCCGACTGGCCTTTCGAGTACTACGAGCGCCTCATCGCGGCCATCCACGCCTCCCGTCCCGAGACGCAGATCAAGGCCTTCACGGCGGCGGAAGTGGACTTCTGGTGGCGCCGCTGGAAGATCGAGCCCCGCGAGGCGCTCGCGCGGCTCAAGGAGGCGGGGCTACATTCCATGCCGGGCGGGGGCGCCGAGATCTTCTCCCGGCGCCTGCAGAAGCGGCTCAACTTCACTGGCAAGGCCGATGCCGACCGCTGGTGCGAGATCCACGGGATCGCGCATGGGCTCGGCATCAAGACGAACGCCACCATGCTCTATGGCCACGTGGAAACGCTCGCAGAGCGCGTGGATCACCTGCTGCGGCTCAGGGAGCAGCAGGACCGCTCCGGGGGCTTCCTCACCTTCATCCCGCTGGCCTATCAGGTGGGCAACACGAAGCTCGTGCCCCGCCAGACTCCGCCGACCGACGATCTCAGGACCATCGCCATCTCCCGGCTCCTCCTCGACAACTTCCCCCACGTGGAAGCCTACTGGGTGATGCTCGGCGAAGAGACTGCCTCGCTGGCGCTTCACTTCGGCGCCTCCGACGTCAACGGCACGCTGGAGGAGGAGAAGATCGCCCACATGGCCAAGGCCGAGAGCCCGGCGGGGCTCGCCCGCGAGCAGATCCTCCGGATGATCCGCGACGCGGGCAAGACTGCCGTGGAGCGTGACGCCCTCTACAACGTGGTGCGGGTGTGGAGCTGAGCCCGCAGGAGGCGATCCGGGAGAAGGTCGAGGCGGGCCGGCGCCTGGAGCGGGCCGAGGGCCGCTGGCTCCTCACCGAGGCGCCGCTGCTGGACCTCGGCAGCCTCGCCCAGGCCGCCCGGTTCCGGCGCCTGCCAGAGCGCCGCGTCACTTTCGTCGTCGACTCCAACCCGAACTACACCAATGTCTGCGTCACCGACTGCCAGTTCTGCGCCTTTTACCGCAAGCCCGGTCACCCGGAGGCCTGGACGCTGGGCGTCGAGGAGGTGCTCCGAAAGGTCGAGGCCGCTGCGCGCGACGGCGCCACGACCGTGCTGCTGCAGGGGGGTCACAACCCGGAGCTGCCGCTGGAGTACTACCTCTCGCTGGTCCGGGAGACCCGGCGGCGCTTCCCGTCGGTCACTCCCCACTTCTTCACGGCCTCGGAGATCCACACCATGGCCGGGGTGAGCGGGCTCGACGTGGCCGGAGTGATCGGGCGCCTGAAGGAGGCCGGGCAGACCACGCTGCCCGGCGGGGGGGCGGAGGTGCTCTCCGCGCGCGTCAGGACCCGCATCGCGCCCAAGAAGGGCGGGCCCGACAGCTGGCTCGAGGTGCACCGCGAGGCCCACCGCCAGGGACTCAGGTCCACGGCCACCATGATGTACGGGCACGTGGAAGAGCCCGAGGACATCCTCGACCACTGGGAGGCGATCCGGGACCTCCAGGACCAGCACGGCGGGTTCACGGCCTTCGTACCGTGGTCGTTCAAGCCGGGACACACGCTCCTCGAGAAGTGGATCAAGCACTACCAGGGACCGAGCGCCTACCTCCGCATGCTCGCCGCCGCCCGCCTCTACCTCGACAACTTCCAGCACATCCAGGCCTCGTGGTTCTCCGGGGGCAAGCGCACCGGCCAGGTCGCGCTCTCCTGGGGCGCCGACGACTTCGGCGGGACGCTCTTCGAGGAGAACGTGCACGCGGCCGCGGACTACGTGAACCGGACCACCGTGGCGGAGATCGTGACCCTGATCCGCGAGGCCGGCTTCACGCCGGCCCAGCGCACCACGACCTACGAGATCCTCCGCGAGTTCTAGGGGTCAGGTCTTGCAATCCGACACGTAGCCCTGTCCCCGCCCCTGCTGTCCGCCCGGCGGTACACGATGACGAGTACGCTGACCCCGTATCACGATGCAGGGCCGCGGCCGCGCCGATGTCGTAATGCAAGACCTGACCCCTAGATGGGGTCAATGGGGGGGATCTCGGAGATCAGGCCCCGGGCATGCGCCATCTGGTAGAGCCGGAGGAGCGCGCCGCGCCCGTCGTCACCCAGCCGCCGCGTGTACTCGTTGACGTACATGAGGACGAAGCGGCGGCAGGTCTCCTTGTCGATGCCCCGCCCGTACTGCATGGCGTACTCGAGAGCCTCGTCGAGATGGGCGTAGCCGTACTCGATGGAGTCGCGAAGGCCCTGGGAGATCGTCCGATGCAGCTCCTCCCCCAGATCGCGCCGCATGACGTTCACGCCAAGTGGCAGCGGCAGGGCGGTCTCCTTCTCCCACGCCTGCCCGAGATCGAGCACCTTCACGAGCCCCATGGCGGCGTGCGTGATCTGCCCCTCGTGGATCAGGAGGCCCAGATGCGCCTGCCCCTCGAGCACCGCCCTCGGGATCTTGTCGAAGGCGACCTCGATGACCGGCGGGTCGCCGCAGTACAGCCGCAGCAGCAGCGCCGCGGTGGTGTGGCTGCCGGGGATCGCGACCACGTGCTGGGACACCCTCGCGGGATCCATCGGCTCCCGGGCAACGAGGATGGGGCCGTAGCCCTTCCCCATGGAGGCCCCCGGATCCATGAGACGGTAGCGGTCGGCGATGAGGGTGTAGGTTGCGGCCGAGACTGCCGTGACCTCGAGCTCCGCGGTCCTCGCGCGGCGGTTCAGCGACTCGATGTCCTCCAGGACGTGCTGCACATCGAAGCCCGGGAGACGCACCTTCCCCGCGTTGAGCGCATGGAACATGAAGGCGTCATCAGGATCCGGGCTGTGACCGATACGGATGACAGGCATTGCCTCTCCTCGTGACAGAGCTCGCGACTCGCGACGGCATTCCACAGGCGCCGCGCTGGCATGTGCCCAGAAAGGGTATCACAGGGGCCCGGCGGGCCCCATCGTCACGGGCGCCGCCACCTCGCAGGGCGCCCGGCGGGGCGGCTAATCCTCGATCGAGAGGAGGTTCCAGCCCGGCCCGGCGACGGCTCCATCGCCCGGAGCGAAGTCCACCCGGAAGTCGCCGGCCTTGATCGCCCGCAGGATGGCGTCGGGGGTCCGTGGGGCGTCCACCTCGATCCACGCCCGGCCGTAATCGGCGTCGCGGTGCGAGTCGTCCGTGGCAATCTTCGGCAGGCCAATGGCCTCCACATCGTATTCGGCCTGGTAGATCCCCGTGTCACTCAGCTCCACCGCGTGGATGGGCACGCCCGCCGCGGTGAGCGTCGCGATCCGCCGGAGCGTCTCGTCCACGGTCAGCTTGTAGCGGCCGGGGTGGTTGAGCACGAAGAGCGTCTCGTGCTCGCCGAGGATCTTCCCCACGTGCTGCGAGAGCGGGCGGTAGTCCAGCTCTATCCCGCTCAGGATGAGCATGCGGTCGTCGCCGGCGGGGATGCGGAACCAGTAGTCGTCCGCGATCCGGTCGTCGTGATCGGTGATGGCGAGGAAGTCGTAGCCGAGATCGCGGTAGCGGGCCACCACCTCGTCCACCGGGCGGCGCCCGTCGGAGAGCGTGGTGTGGGCGTGCAGGTTACCCTTGAGCAGCGGCGAGGCTCACTCCCAGACGAGGCTGAAGCCGAACCCGAACCAGCCGCTCGTCTCGTGCTGTACGATCCCGTCCCCGCGGCCGGCCGGCGCGGTCCAGGCCGACAGCCCCACCTTCTTGACGGGGCCCGAGACGGGAGCGGCAGTCAGGGGCTCGATGAAGGCGGGCTCATGACGCACGCGCACGTCTTCTCTGTAGAACTCCGCTTCGCGGGGCCGCGTGGCGTCGCGCACGGCCGGCCCCGGGGCGAGGATCTGGAATCTCGGCTCCGGGGAGGGCGCCCCCCGGGCCTGCTGCGCGAGACCGGGGCCCGTCCAGAGCAGCGCCAGCAAGCCCCCCGCCGCGACGAGAAGAACCCTGTTCATGAACTCATGATGGCAGATCGGTCAGGTCCAGGCAAGGAGAAGCGGCGGCCCGCGTCAGTTGCGCGCGCAGAGCGCCGCGAGGGGGCCCAGGTCGGCAGCGCCCTCGAGGCCGAGGACGGCCTTCTCGAGCTCGGCCACCTGCGCCGGAGCCAGCGCCCGTGAGGCGTTGTCGCGGAACTTGTCCACCACCTCCGCCTCGCTCAGCGGGAGCTCCGGTCCGCCCCGGTTGTGGTCCTGGCGCGCTTCGAGAAGGCTCCCGTCCACGAGCCGCACGCGGACGCGCCCGGGAAAGGTCTTCGGGAACGGTGACTCCGGATCCACGGTGTAGCGGACCCGCCGCGCCAGCTCCAGCGCGCCGGGATCCGAGAGGCGCTCCGCCGAGAACGAGGCCACCCCCACTCGCTCGTCCAGCAACCCTGCGGCCACGGCGAATGGCAGGCTGAACTGGGCCTCGTAGGCCGTGCGCGGCCGCCGCTTGGCGGCAGCGGGCTCGCAGACGATGGGCACCTCCCCCTGCGGGACGATGCACTCGATGTCCGCCACCGACGCCGCGCTGACGCCGGAGTCCCGCCTGAGGCGGGCGGCCGCGTCAACATAGGCGTGGTTGTAGTGGCAGCAGGGATACGGTTTGAAGGAGATGCGCAGCGTTTCCCACTCCCGGCCGAGAGAGTCGAGGAGGGGCGCCAGGTCTGGCGCCTCGCCCAGGGCGGCCCGGTAGAACCCGAAGCGCCCCTCGAGGCCCGTAGCCGGACCGCTGAAGCCCCCCTTTGCAAGGCCTGCCGCGAGCAGTCCCGAGTGAGCCGCCCACCCCGGATGCACCCGTTTCACGGGGGAGCCGTCCTCGAGGAACTCCATCACGCCCGAGGCGAAGCTGGCGGTGATGCCCATGGCCGCCGTGATCCCGCTCTCGTCGAGGCCCAGGCACCGGCCGGCGGTGACCGCGGCCGCGAAGGCCCCGCACACGGCCGTGGCGTGCCAGCCCCGCTCGTGGAATCGCCCCGGCGCCGCCATGCCGATCCGCGTCACCGTCTCGTAGCCCGCCACCAGCGCGATCAGCGCCGACCGGCCATCAAATCCCTCGGACTGGCCGAGGGCCAGGATCACGGGGACGAGCACGGCGGAGGCGTGGGTGATGGACGGCGAGTGGGTGTCGTCGAAATCGAGACCGTGGGCCAGGCAGCCGTTCGCGAGAGCCGCCAGCGGCGGCGTGGCCGTGAGCGGCGAACCGATGACGACACACGGGCCGCTGCCCCCCCACTGGCGCGCCAGCGAGAGCACCGGGGCGGCAAGCTCCTCTCTGGAGGCCGCCAGCGCACAGCCGATGGTGTCCAGGACCCGGAGCGCCGCATTGTCCCGGACGGCCGAGGGAATTGCCCCGGCGTCGAGGCGCGCGGCAAAGCAGCCCAGGACTTGCGCCGCTGTCGCCATGAGGCTACGACCGCACGGACAGCGGCACCGGCCGGCGGATCCGCCCGGGCCGCGCCTGGGCCGTGTCCGCCCGGATGCTCGGATTGATCATGGCGGGTATTGTCGGTGAGTCCCGCAACCGTCGTCAAGGCGCGCCAGATCCCTCTGCGCCGGCGCATGGTGTAAACGCTCTATGGCCAGGCGGCGCGAGCGTTCTCGAGCCGAGCTCCCGGCCAGGCGAGAGCCGTCTCGGCTTGCTGGCATCCGTGCCCGCCCTCTGCCCATTCGGCTCTCCCCCTTACCTAGATCTCCCCAGGTGTAGCGGTCACCCAGGGCCCATACCAGGCAAAATTGGGTATTGCATTTCACAGCGTGTCTTGGATAATAGGGCCCTCGAGGACAGCGCCGGGCCACCCTGTATTCATAGGCCCTTCAGCTTAGAAAGGGTAACGCTCAAGTGGGTGAGCACGTCTGGCTTCCTGATCACATCGACCGCGCCGATGGCCAGCGCCTTCCTGGTCAGCTCGTGGTCGGCGTGCCCCGAAAGGATCACCACCGGCAGGGCCGGGTGTCGGTCCCGGATCCGGGCCAGGACCGCGAGCCCGCTGAGCCCCGGCATCACCAGGTCGAGCAGCACGCCGTCCACGCTTGTGGACCCCAGGAGATGCAGCGCCTCGCTGCCGTCGAGCGCCACCAGAGCCCCGTCGCCCCCGGCCCGGATCCTGTCCGCGATCACCTCGGCCACGGACGGATCGTCGTCCACCACGAGAATCCTCATGGCGCTCTCGGGCAGGAGTATCCGGGCCGCGCCCGCCCCCGTCAAGGGATAACGGAGTAGACCAGCCCATGGCCCAGGCGAGCACGCTCATCATCGACTCCAATGCCGAGAGCCGCGACGTGCTCGCGCGCGTCGTCACGGACGCGGGCCACGCGGTCCTCGCCGCGGCCGACGCCGCCGAGGGGCTCGCGCTGCTCTCGACCCTGCACCCCCAGGTGGTTCTGCTCGACCTCGACATGCCTGGGACAGAGCCGTTCGAGGTGATCCAGCAGATCCGGCTGGAGGCCACGGACGCCGCCGTCCTGGCGCTGTCGAGGGTGAGGGACACGGGCTTCGTGGTCCGGACGATGCGGACGGGAGCTTCGGACTTCATCGTCAAGCCGGCGTCGGCGGGCGCGATCCAGCAAGCCGTCGCCAGCGCCCTGGCGCGCACCGAGGGACCACTGGCAGGCGAGAGCGCGAGCAGCGCCGTACCGGCTGCCGATCGCCACTGGCCCGACCTGGACCTGCTCTTCAGGAACAGCGGACGCATGCAGGACGTGGAGAGCGTCGTGCGGCGGGCCGCGGACACCAACGCCACGATCCTCGTGCAGGGAGAGAGCGGGACGGGCAAGGAGATGGTGGCCAAGGCCATCCACTACATCTCCCAGCGCCGGGACAGGCCGTTCCTCAAGGTCAACTGCGCTTCCCTGCCTGGCGAGCTGCTCGAGTCCGAGCTGTTCGGCCACGAGAAGGGCGCCTTCACGGGCGCGCACCGGCGCAAGCCCGGCAAGTTCGAGCTCGCCCACCGGGGGACCTTCCTGCTCGACGAGATCGGCGAGATGCCGCTGGGCCTTCAGGCCAAGCTCCTGCACGTGCTGCAGGATGGAACGTTCTTCCGGGTGGGCGGCAGCGAGCTGATCGACGCCGACGTCCGGCTCGTTGCGGCGACCAACAAGGACCTTGCCGCGGTCATGGGCGCGGGGCTCTTCCGCGAGGACCTCTACTATCGCCTCAACGTGGTCACGATCGCCGTGCCGCCCCTGCGCGAGCGGCGCGAGGAGATCCCGATCCTGGCCGAGCATTTCCTCAAGAAGTTCTGCCGCCAGTACGAGCGGGAGACGCCGAGGATCTCGCCCGAGACCATGCGGCTCCTCGAGGAGTACGCCTGGCCAGGTAATGTCCGCGAGCTGGAGAACATGATCAAGCGGCTCGTCGTACTCCAGAAGGACGGACTCCTGCAGGAGGAGATCGCGCTGAGGCGCGGGCGCCGCTGGTCGGCGCCTCAGCCCGCGCCCGCCCTGGTGGGAGCCCCGGCTCCCCCGCAGCCGCAGTCCCCGCCCGCGCGGGTCGCTACAAATTTCGAGGCCTCCGTCGGTCTGAAGGAGATCGCCCGGCGCGCCGCCAGGGAGGCGGAGAGGGCTGTGCTCAAGGAAGTCCTGGACCGCGTGAGGTGGAACCGCGCCGAGGCCGCGAGGCTCCTCAAGATCAGCTACAAGGCCCTGCTTTATAAGATCACGGCGGCCGGGCTCGACGGCAAGAACGGGGCGCGCGCGAAGAAGGACAGGGATTCGCCACTTGACAAAAATTAGTCTCGCGATTGACCTGTGCAGTTCCTACCGGGGCACAACCCGATAGGGGCTCAGCGGCCCCGGAGCCAGCGGCGAGATCGCGACATTCGTATAACTCACTGAGAACGATCGGTTCTCGAGGGGCCCCGTGTCTCCCGGCACCCGCGTGGCCCACGTATGGCGCAGGCTTTGCACAGTCATCGAGCGCTGTCGGGTTCCGGGGAGAGGTTCAGCATGCCCGTGAGGGCGGCCGGCAGGCCACAGCTCTGGGGCGAGGCAAAGGAGTGTTCGGTGACTGACTTCATGGAGCCTGGGACCGGCGTGTTCGCGGAGGGCGCGTTTCGTCATCTGCTGACACGGGAGGCACTCAGGGCGACGCGGTACCAGGACTTCTTCTCCATCTGTCTCGTCAGGCCCGACTGGGCCGGCGAGAGCCGGGCGGCGGAGGAGGGAACGCGTCACGCGATCTCCAGGAAGATCGCCGAGTTCCTCCGATCCACGGACATGGTGGCCCGGGTCGAGGACGGCATCGCCGTGCTCCTGCTGCACACCGAAGGGGCTGACGCCATGCGCGTCGCCGAGCGGATCCGCACCCACATCGAGCACGTCGCATTCACCGGTGACCCTGGCACAAGCCCGCGCCAGATCACGCTGAGCGTCGGAGGAGTTTCCTTCCCGCGCGACGGGTACAACGACGTCATTCTCCTCTCGCGGGCGCAGGCGCACCTGGCGGAGGCCTCCCGTCGCGGAGGCAACCAGGTCGTCTACGCCAGCGAGAGCAGGCGCTGAGGACCCAGACCGATGAAAACGCTCGTCCTCGACGAAACGCTGGACATCTCGCAGGATCTGCACCGGCTGCTGGCGGCGCGCAGAGCGGATGCCGCCTTCGTCTGCTCCCCGCACGAGTTCCAGCTGGCCGAGGCAGCGAACGGGCCCGCCCCCCTGCGGATCGTGAACCTCTCCCCGACCCTCGGTGCCTGGGAGCTCGCTCGGTACCTCAGGGCCGGGGAGGGCCGGCCAACCACGCTCGTGCTCTTCGGCCCGGAGTCCTCCGAGGGTCTCGAGCATCTCTCGAGCCTGCCCGGCGTGGAGTGCGTCGAGCGTCCCCGCAGCACGGCCGACCTCGGGGCGCTGCTGGACCGAGCGCTGGACAGGGCGCAGGCGGCCGCAGGGGCGGCGCCGACGGCACCGGTGCCCAAGGCCTTGCCGGCGCCGGGGAGCTTCATGGTCTCGGACATCATCGGCCAGTCGCCCCAGCTCCGCGACGTCTTCGCCAAGATCGAGAAGGTGGCGGGGGGCAACGCGAACGTGTGTATCGTCGGTGAGAGCGGCACGGGCAAGGAGCTCATCGCCCGGGCCATCCACTACAACAGCCCCCGCCGGGACCGGCCGCTGGTCACCCTGGATTGCACGGCCATTCCCGAAGGGCTCATGGAGAGCCACCTCTTCGGCCACGTGCGCGGTTCCTTCACGGGCGCCGTGGAGCATCGTGACGGTGTCTTCTCCCTCGCCCACACGGGGACGCTCTTCATCGATGAGATCAGCGAGCTGTCGCTGCCGCTGCAGGCCAAGCTCCTGCGGGTGGTCCAGAGCCGGGAGTTCGTCAAGGTCGGCGGCACCAAGCCGATCCGGACCGACATCCGTCTCATCACCGCCAGCAACCGGGACCTCGGCCGTGCCGTGGAGGACGGCAACTTCCGCGAGGACCTCTACTACCGCGTCGCCGTCGTGATGATCCAGAGCCCCGCCCTGCGGGAGCGGCGGGGCGACATTCCGCTCTTGGTGGAGCACTTCCTGGACAAGTTCAGCGCCGCCCACCGCAAGCCCATCCGGGCCGTGACCCCGCACGCCATGGAGCTGCTGACCAGCTATCAGTGGCCGGGCAACGTGCGGCAGCTCGAGAACTGCATCGAGCAGGCCGTGGTACTGTGCGAGGCGGACGTGGTGGACGTGGACGCCCTCTGGCTCGGGGACACGGCGCCCCAGCGCGGGGAGGCCGACAGCTCGATCCGGATCCGCTCCGGCCTCACGCTCAGGGATGTGGAGCAGCAGTACATCCTGCGCACGCTCCAGGAGACAGGCGGCAACCGGACCCGAGCCGCCCGCATCCTCGGTATCAGCCTGCGCTGCCTTCAGTACAAGCTGAAGGCCTACGCCGAGGGCGCCGCCGACCCCTCGGCTCAACCCAGTCGGGCCAGCGAGCCCGGGCACCTGCTAGGAGTCTAAGCGATGAAGATGCCTCTCTTCCGGCTGCCGTCCCTGCTCGCGCTCTCCCTGCTCCTCCTTCGGCTCGGGGGGGGCTCCGCACTGGCCGCGGAGGAAGCCTTCGTCATCGGACCCGAGGATGTGCTCGACATCCAGGTCTGGGACAACAAGGATCTCAACCAGGTCACGTTCGTCCGGCCTGACGGCAAGATCTCCCTGCCGCTGGTGGGGGAGGTCCAGGCTGCCGGCAAGACGGTCCAGAGCCTCACCGCCGATCTCGTGGCCGCCTACGGCAAGACCGTGAAGGAGCCCGCGGTCACGGTGATCGTGAGGGACATCAAGAGCCGGCCCGTGTACTTCATCGGCGGCTTCGGCAAGGCCGGTCCCCTCCAGCTCACCCGGGAGCTGAACATGCTCCAGGCGCTGGGTATCGTCGGCGGGGTGGTGGCGGGGGCGGACGCGGAGAAGGGGTTCCTGCTCCGTGGCGACAAGCGGCTGCCCCTGGATTTCGACAAGCTCCTCAGGAGGGGCGATCTCTCCCAGAACACCAGGCTCGAGCCCGGGGACACGGTTGTCGTCCCCCTGGCCGACGTGGTCTACATCCAGGGGGAGGTGAGGGCCCCGGGAGTGGTCAAGTACACCAATGACCTGACCATCGTCAAGGCCATCACGCTGACCGGCGGCCTCACTCAGCTGGCCGCTGCGGGCCGGGTCGATCTGGTGAGAACTGAAGGCGAAAAAAAGGTGCGCATCCGGATCGACCTTGATAAGATGCTCCGGGCCCCGGAGGAGAATCCCGACATGCGGTTGAGGCCCGACGACATCATCTTTGTGCCCCAGAGACTCTTCTAGACAAGGCGCAGGCCCTGGGGGGAAGGGGCGGTGGTGGTCCCTTCCCTCCAGCCTCCCGTTCTCGGTCGCTTCTCTCCTCCTGATTCTGCTCGCCAGCACTCCCGCATCGCCCCAGGAGTCGTCGACGCCCGCCGCGCCGTCGTCTCAGCAGGGCCAGGCCCCACCGCCAGCGACGGGCGGAGAGAGGGGCGCCACGACACCGGCCACGGTAACGCCGAGGGAGCCCCCCTTCGTCCCACCCGTGCCCCCGCCTCCATCTCAGACCCGGGTGCCGGGGCCCTTCCGGGAGCCTTTCCTCGCGGACCGGACCATGAGCTTCGAGCTGCATCCGAGCTTCGGTTTCACCGAGGAGTACACGGACAACTTCACGCTCGCCTCCCGCGGTAGGACCGACAACTTCCGCTCGTCGCTCAACTCGGGACTGAGCCTGCTGATCAACCGTCCCAGGACCAAGGGCAGCGTCTCGGGCAGCGTCAGCGTCAGCCACGACAGCGCGACGGGGCAGGAGGACTACCAGATCTTCCCCACGCTGAACGGCTCGGTCCGCCACACCTTCAATCCCCGGCTCAGCCTCACCGTCACCGACAGCTTCACCAGGACGGACGAGCCCTCGCTGGGGGATCAGGGCGGGCTCCGGCGCGAGCGCGACGTCTTTACCAGCAACTCCTTCAGCATCGCCGCCGACTGGCTCCTAGACCTCATCGCCACCCAGAGCTACTACCGCAACACGATCTTCTTCGGTAATGCCGACACCGTCAGCCACATCCTCGGGGTCAACGCCACGACCCCGCTGGGGGCCCTGATGAGCCTCACCGCGGGGTACGAGTTGAGCCTGCGCGAGACGTCGGGAGGGACCAGCTCGGTCAGCACGGGGACGACGACGGCCAACGAGAACGTCTCCTCGTCGAGCACGGGCCACCGGGTGCTGGCCTCGCTCTCCCGGCAAGTGGGGGCGTTCGGCAGCGCCGGGCTTTCGAGCTCCTACTCGATCACCTCCACGGACGACAGCGACAGCCGGCTGTGGAACATCTCCCTGTTCACGGCCTACGGCCTCCCCACCGGGCTGTCGCTCTCGGGCAGCCTCGGCTACAGCCTGTTCGACTCGGACCAGGGGGACACGCTGTCGACGTTCTCCACCAACAGCAGCATCAGCTACCGCTTCGTGAGGACGGTGATCAGCCTCACTGCGTTCCAGGATTTCAGGCAGACGGCAGAGGAAGGGCAGGACTTCGGGGTCGTGGTCACCCGAACCCTCACGGGCACCATCACCTACCAGCTCACCCCGTTCATCACCACGAACGCGAGGGTCTCCTACAGCCGCAACGAGCCCACCGGAAGCGGCAACGCCGCCTCGGCCCAGTCAAGCACCGCATTCACGGCGGGCGCCGGGCTGTCGTGGCAGGTCCTCCGCTGGCTCAGCATGACGCTCGACTACACCCACACCGAGCGCAGCAGCGACAGCTCGAGGGATCTGACCTTCGGCGACGCATCGGGCGGCTCTCAGAGCCAGCCAGCGAGTGACGTCTCGGAGAACCGGGCCTTTCTCAGTCTGACCGCGTCTTTCTAGTTCAGCGACGCTTCTTGTAGGCACCCCCCACTTCTGGCGCCCCTACGCAACTCTTGCATGACCCGGCGGCGTCTCTGAAGCAGCCGATTCTATTGGACGCCTCGTGAGGAAGGCGCGGAGCCGCGCAGAATTGGCGCGACTGGCGCCTTTCTTACCTTGTGTGGCCAGCAAAGTTCCCCGACACCCTGGTAAGGTGAGGCTTAGGAATCAATAGGTTGAGAGAGGCGGTATCAGCCTCTCCTGGCACCCGGCTTGCTGCGCATCCCTCCCCAGCGAGCCATGCTGAGAATATTCCGGCACTACATCCCGAGCCTGTCTCTCCTCCTCTTCGCCGGAGACCTGGCCGTCATCTACGGGGCCTTCCACGTCGTCACACTGACCGGCTCCTGGCTCGGCCAGAGCGAACCGCTCCCCAAGCTGGTCTTCGTGATGGCCCTGGCCCCCTTCGTGCTGCACCTGGGGGGCCTCTACGACATCCACCTCCCGCTGGGGCGCCGCGAGATGGTCGCGCGCCTCCTGGCCTGCCAGGCGGTCACCGGTCTCCTCATCGCCGCGGGGGGCTTCGTCGTGCCGCACCTGAGGCTCGGGCGCGCCGCCTACTTCGAGATCGGGATCGCGGCCACGGTGGGCCTCCTCGCCTGGCGCGCGGCCTGGCTCGGGCCCTGGTCGCACCGGCACATGAGGATCCGTGTGCTGGTGCTCGGCACCGGGGTCATCGGCAAGGTGATCGCCGGCCTGCAACAGACTGGCGCCCGGCCGTTCACCGTCATCGGCTTCCTCGACGACAACCCGAACGCTCCCGAGACGATCCCCGACGGACATGTCTTGATCGGCAAGATCAAGGATCTGCCGGCCATCGTGGACGAGCTGCGGCCCGACCTCGTGGTCGTGGCGCAGATGAACCGGCGCGGCAGCTTCCCCGGCAAGGCGCTGCTCGACTGCCGCCTCCGCGGCATCCAGGTAGAGGACTGGCCCACCTTCTACGAGAAGGAGACGGGGAAGATCCTCGTGACCGATCTCCGGCCGAGCTGGCTCATCTTCTCCGACGGCTTCGTCAAGACCCCGCGCACCGAGATCATCAAGCGGCTCGCCGACGTACTGCTGGCGCTCGCCGGGCTCGCCGTGGCATTGCCCCTCATGGCGCTGGCCGCTCTGGCGATCAAGCTCGAGTCGCCGGGTCCGGCGCTCTTCCGCCAGCCGCGGCTGGGCCAGAACGGCCGCGTGTTCATCCTCAACAAGTTCCGCTCCATGCGCCAGGACGCCGAGAAGGAGACGGGACCGGTCTGGGCGCAGCAGCAGGACCCGCGCGTGACCCGGGTCGGCGGCATCCTCCGGCGCACCCGGCTCGACGAGCTGCCGCAGCTCCTCAACGTGCTGGTCGGAGACATGAGCTTCATCGGCCCGCGCCCCGAACGGCCCGAATTCGTCTACGAGCTCCAGAAGCAGATCCCGTTCTACATGGAACGGCTCTCGGTGAAGCCCGGGATCACCGGCTGGGCGCAGGTCCGGTACCGCTACGGGGCCTCGCTGGAGGATGCCCTCGAGAAGCTCCAGTACGATCTCTACTACATCAAGAACCTCTCTCTCTTCCTGGATCTGCTCATCCTGCTGAACACGATCCAAGTCGTTCTCTTCGCGAGAGGGCGCTAGCCGTGGTTGATCGACCCACGCCTGACAAGGGGAACATGCCCACATGGACATCCTGACGATTCTCAAGCAGGTCGCCCGGTCCGTCGTCGCTCGCCGGAAGCGGTGGGTGCTGGCCGGGATCGCCCTCGCCCTCCTCGCCTTCGTGCCGACCGCCTACCTCCTCTCCCAGGAGCCGCCGCGGTACCGGACCTCGGCCCTCATCCTGATCGAGAACAAGCCGGACCGGACGCCGCTCTTCCAGGAGTTCTCGCCGTTCCGGCCGCTCTCGGTCCAGTTCGCGATCCTCCGCAGCCGGAGCCTCGCCGAGGTGGTGATCGAGAGCCTGCCCCGGGCCACCGTCGAGGACCTGATCGAGAACCCCTACTCCCGGGACCACGCCCTCGAGTTCCAGAACTGGATTCGCCGGCTTCGCGGGGAGGAGATCGTGGTGGAGAGCCCCCAGCGCCGGGCCCTGGCCGAGCTCCAGCAGGCGCGCGTGCGGTTCACTCCGCAGGGGGATTCCGGGATCGTGGCCATCACGGCGGAGGCCTCGAAGCCCCGCGCGGCGCTCGACATCGCCAACACCTACATCGAGGCCCTGCTCTCCCGCACCCGCTCCTTCAACGTGGACGACACCAAGGTCACCCGCGAGTTCCTCGAGCAGCAGCACAGTCAGGTGAGCCAGGCCCTGGCCCAGAGCGACGGGGCCCTCCGCCAGTTCACCCTGGCGCGCGGCGGCATCAAGCCGCCCGCCCGGAATGCAGAGACGGTGCAGCGGCTGGCCCAGGTCGAGCAGACCCTGGCCGAGATCCAGGCCAACAGGAACATGAGCCAGAGCCGGCTCGCCGCCATGAAGGCCAAGCTGGACACGCTCCCGCCGCCGGCGCCGGCGGCGCCGCGAGTCGCAGCCGCGGCGCCAGCGCCGCCCTCGCCGCGGATCCAGCTCCTTCGGGGCAAGCTCGCCACCCTCCAGCGGCAGCTCCTCGAGTACGAGTCGCTCTACACCGATCGGCACCCGCGCGTGGCGGGAACCCGCCGGCAGATCGACGAGGTCCGGGCAGAGCTGGGGGACGCTGTGAAGGACATGCCGCAAGTCGCCGCGGCCTCGACCGCCAGTGCGGTGCCCGCCCAGGACCGCGCCGCCTTCGCCGAGACCGTCGCGGCCCTGGAGAGCTCGGTCCTGGCGCTCGGCGCCCAGGAGGAGGCCCTCCGCGATCAGGGCGCGAGGCTCCGGCGTAGCCTGTCGGGTCTCTCGAAGGACGAGATGGAGTTCACGCGCCTCAACAGCGACAACGACTCCAACCGCCGGCTCCAGGCCCTGCTCTCGGAGAAGCTGACCGCGGCACGCATGCGGGAGCAGGGCGAGATGAAGGTCGTCAAGGTCATCGATCCTCCCCAGGTCCCCTTCCCCGCCGCGAACCAGAAGCGGCTCAAGTTCCTGGGCATCGCGGTGGTGCTGGCGCTCGTGGCGGGGGCGGGCGTGCCGATGGCCGTCGAGTACTTCAACCGGCCGGTCCAGTCCGAGCACGACATCCGCCAGCTCACGGGCCTCCCGATCCTCTCGACGATTCCCCTCGTCCGCTCCCGCCGCTCGATGTTCCTCCTGGGGAGCGGCCAGCCCGAGGATATGCGGCAGGAGGACTACTTCCTGTTCCTCGAGGCCTTCAGACGGCTCAGGGTCGAGATCCAGCTCCTCGGGCGGGAGCTGCCCATGCGGCGGATCATGGTCGCCAGTGCCCTGCCCGGCGAGGGGAAGTCCACGGTGGTCGTCAACCTCGGCCTGACCTTCGGGGAGGTCGGCAAGCACGTGATCATCGCGGATGCGGACTTCCACCGCCCGACGCTGCACCGGACGCTCAAGACCCCCAACAACAAGGGCTTCAGCGACCTTCTGGCCGGGACCGGGGATCTCAGAGAGGCCATGAGCCCGGTGGCGGAGGGTGTGTGGCTGTCCCCGCGCGGCACCTCCTCGACAGCGCTGTCGCGCACGGGGCTCGGCTCCCAGCGGCTCACCGAGGTCCTCGAGACCATGGCCGCCGAGGCCGAGTTCGTCCTCCTCGACTCGTCCCCGATCCTGCTGATCCCGGACAACCTCTACATGGCGGCGGCAGCCGACGGCGTCCTGCTCGTCGTCCAGGCCGGGGTCACGCGTCCCCGCGAGCTGCTGCGCACCAAGGACATCATCGAGAAGTCCGGGACGCCCATCATCGGCGTCGTGCTGAACCAGGTGCCGGTCAAGGCGGTGAACCAGTACTACAGCTATTACCGGTCGTACGTGCGTCACGACCCGAAGGCCTGAGAGGAGATCCCGGTGACCGACTGGATAGCGACCCTCAAGCAGAAACTCGAGACGAAGACGGCCCGCGTCTCCGTCGTCGGCATGGGCTACGTCGGGCTCTCGCTGGCGGTGGAGCTGGCCAGGGCGGGACTCAAGGTGCGGGGCGTCGACCTCGACCTCGAGCGAGTGAGCCTGCTCAACCGGGGCACGTCGTACCTGGTGGACGTGTCGAGCGACGCCCTCGCCCCGCTCGTTGCCGCGGGCACGCTGACGGCCACGACCGGCTTCGAGGAGGCGGGGAGCGCTGACGCCATCATCATCTGCGTCCCCACGCCGCTGCGGAAGAGCAAGGAGCCCGACATCTCGTTCATCCTCTCGGCGATGGAGCACCTCCTGCCGCGGCTGCGTCGCGGCCAGCTCCTGGTGCTGGAGAGCACCACCTTCCCGGGGACCACCGAGGAGGTGGTGCAGCCCAGGCTCGAGTCGATGGGGTTCACGATCGGCACGGACTTCTTCCTGGCCTTCTCGCCCGAGCGCGTGGACCCGGGCAACCAGCGCTTCACGACGGCCAACATCCCCAAGGTGGTGGGCGGCGTCACGCGGGCCTGCACGGAGCTGGCCGCCGCGCTCTACCGGCACGTGACCTCGAGCGTCTTCGAGGCCTCCAGCCCACGGGTGGCCGAGACGGCCAAGCTCCTGGAGAACACGTTCCGGAGCGTGAACATCGCGCTGGCGAACGAGCTGGCTTTCGCCTGCCGGAAGATCGGCGTGGACCCGTGGGAGGTCATCGACGCCGCGGCCACCAAGCCCTTCGGCTTTATGCCCTTCTACCCGGGGCCCGGCATCGGCGGCCACTGCATCCCGGTGGATCCGCTCTACCTGTCGTGGAAGATCCGGCTCACCGGCTACGAGGCCCAGTTCATCGCGCTGGCCGACCAGATCAACCGTGCCATGCCCGAGCACGTCGTCACGCTGGTCGCCGACTCGCTCAACGAGCGCGGCCGGGCGGTCCGCGGGGCCTCGGTGCTCGTCCTGGGCGTCACCTACAAGCCCGACGTCAACGACATCCGCGAGTCTCCGGCCCTCGAGATCATCGAGATGCTCGCCCGCAAGGGCGCCCGCCTGTCCTACGCGGACCCGTTCACGCCCCAGCTCAGTGTGGACGGGCACAAGTTCAGCGCGGTGGAGCCGTCGGGCGAGGCCTTCGCGGCGGCCGACTGCGTGCTGATCCTCACCAACCACTCCGCCTTCGACTACGCGGCCGTCGTCGAGCGCGCGCCGCTGGTCGTGGACACCCGCAACGCGCTCAAGGCGTACCGGCGGGCGCACCCGTCGATCGTCACCCTCTGAGGAGTCACCATGGGTATCGTGCTCGTGACGGGCGGTGCTGGGTTCATCGGGTCGCATCTCGTGGATCGGCTCCTCGAGAGCGGCACGGTGGTCCGCGTGCTGGACAACCTCTCGACGGGGTCGCTCCGCAACCTCCAGGGGGCGGCTGACGGCCGGGGCGGCGGCAACGGACCGTCGGGAGCACTCGCGCCGGGCCGGCGCCTGGAGCTCATGATCGGGGATGTGCGGGACGACCGGCTCGTGCGCCGGGCCATGCGCAACGCGGAATGCGTCTTCCACATGGCGGCCGTCCCCCCGAGCCCTGTCGCCCTCACCAACCCCATGGAGCTGCACACGGTCAACGTCCACGGCACCCTCAACGTCCTCCACGGCGCGGCCACCGAGGGTGTGCCCCGGGTCGTCTTCGCCTCGTGCGCGTCGGTGTACGGACCCACGGTTGCGACACCCGTCGGCGAGGACTGCCCCGCCCATCCGGTCTCGGTCTTCGCCGCCTCCAAGCTCGCGGGCGAGATCTACTGTCGCGCCTACCACAGCACCCACGGACTCCAGACGGTCGCGCTCAGGTACTTCAGCGTCTACGGACCCAGGCAGAACGGCATCTCCGGGGGGGCGCTCGTCCCGGCCCTCATCGACACCCTCAGGCGTCGCGGTCGCCCCCTCATCGCCGGAGACGGCCGGCGCGCCCGGGACTTCCCCTTCGTCGACGACGCGGTGGAGGCGACCCGGGCGGCTGCGGTCTCCCCGGGGGCCGCCGGGCGCGTCATCAACGTGGGCTCGGGGCAGCCGGCCTCGGCATTCGAGGTGCTGGACATCCTCAAGCGGCTGCTCCGGAGCGATGCCGTCCCACGTCTCAGGCAGCGGCCCACCGAGCCCGGCACGCCCATGACAGCCCGCACCACGCTGGCCACCGAGCTCCTGGGATGCGCGCCGCGGGTGTCGCTGGTGAGCGGCCTCGCCCGGTCGGCCCAGTTCTTCGCCGAGGCGGAGCGGGCGGACGAGCCTCTCCTGGCCGAGGTGGGGTCCCATGAAGAACGCGCTGACGTTTGACGTCGAGGAGTACTTCCACGCCGAGGTCTTCTCCGGCGTTCTTCGTCCCGCGGACTGGCCGGGGCTGGAGAGCCGGGTCGAGTCCAGCACCAGGCGGCTGCTCGACATCCTCGACCGGGAGCGGGTGCGGGCCACCTTCTTCGTCCTGGGCTGGGTGGCGGAGCGCCACCCGGCCCTCGTGCGGGAGATCGCGGCGCTGGGCCACGAGATCGGCTGCCACGGCTACGGACACCGGATGATCCAGCACCTGGAGCGCCACGAGTTCGCGGAGGACGTCCGGCGCGCCAAGAAGGTGCTGGAGGACACGGCGGGGGCGCCCGTCCTGGGCTACCGGGCCCCCACCTTCTCGGTGATGCGGGAGACCCTGTGGAGTCTCGAGGTCCTCGGGGAGGCGGGCTTCCTGTACGACTCGAGCATCTTCCCCATCCTGCACGACCGCTACGGGATCCCCGACGCCCCGCGGTTCCCGCACCGGCTGCCGGTCAACGGTACCGGCGGGATCACCGAGTTCCCGCTCTCGACGGTCACCCTTCTCGGACGCCGCCTCCCGGTGGCCGGTGGCGGCTACTTCCGCCTCCTGCCCTACGCGATGACGCGCCGGGCGATCTCGCGGTTGAACCTCAGGGAGCGCCAGCCCGCCATCGTCTACCTGCATCCCTGGGACGTGGATCCGGACCAGCCGAGACAGCCGGTCAACGCCTTCTCCTGGTGGCGGCACACGGTGAACGCGGACAAGGTGGCCGGGCGGCTGCAGCGGCTCCTGCTGGACTTCCGCTTCGCCCCGGCCTGCGAGGTCCTCGCGGACTCGGATCTCCTGCCCGTCGGAGACCCGCGATGAAGATCGCCGCTGTGGTCGGCGCCCGGCCGAACTTCGTCAAGATCGCCCCCATCCTGGCCGCCCTCAGGGATCGATCCGAGGCACGGACGACCCTGATCCACACCGGGCAACACTATGACGTCCGGATGTCGGAGGCCTTCTTCGCCAACCTCGAGATCCCGACGCCGGGCGTGAACCTGGACGTCCGGTCCGGGACGGCGGCGGCCCAGATCGCCGGCGTGATGCAGCGCCTGGAGCCGGTCCTCGCGGCCTCCCGCCCGGATATCGTCGTCGTGGTGGGCGACGTCAACTCGACGATCGCCGCGGCGCTGACCGCGGTCAAGGTCGGCGTGCCCGTGGCACACGTGGAGGCCGGGCTCCGGAGCTTCGACCGCACCATGCCCGAGGAGATCAACCGCGTGCTCACGGACGCGATCTCCGATCTCCTCTTCACCACCGAACCCGCCGCGCAGGAGAACCTCGCCCGCGAGGGAATCCCGGCCCACCGGGTCCACTTCGTCGGCAACGTCATGATCGATACCCTCTTCCGCTACCGGGAGCGAGCGGAGCAGTCGCCGATCCTCGGGACCCTCGGGGTGGAGGCCGGCGCCTACGCCGCGCTCACGCTGCACCGGCCCAGCAACGTTGACAGCGCCGAGGCGCTGGGTCGCATGGTCTCCGCGGTGGCGCGGATCCAGGCCGAGATCCCGGTGGTGTTCCCGGTGCATCCCCGCACCCGGCAGCGCCTGGCCGGCATGGGCGGCAGCCTGCCGGCGGTGCCGGGGCTACGGCTCATCGACCCGCTGCCGTACCTCGACTTCGTCTGTCTCATGGCGCACGCCCGCTGCGTCCTGACCGACTCCGGCGGCATTCAGGAGGAGACCACGGCGCTGGGCATCCCCTGCCTCACGCTCCGGACCAGCACCGAGCGGCCCATCACGGTGGCGCGCGGGACCAACCGGGTCGTGGGCGTGGAGCCCGAGGCCATCTTCTCGGCCTGGCGACAGATCGCCGAGGGGCGCTGGCCGGCGGGCGAGCTCCCCGAGCTGTGGGACGGCAAGGCGGCCGAGCGCATCGTGCGGATCCTGCTCGGGTCGGCAAGGTAGAGGAGCCATGGACGTTCGCGTGCTGAGCGACGAGACTGTCGAGTGGGACGCCTTCGTCCGCGGAACGCCGGACGGCAGCCCCTTCCACCTGATCGCCTGGAAGCACGCCGTCCAGACGGCCTTCGGCCACCGCCCCCACTACCTCTTCGCCGGAGGCGCCACGGGCATCGAGGGCGTGCTGCCGCTCTTCGAGGTGCGCGGGCCGCTCGGAGGCCGGGCCCTCGTCTCGGTCCCTTACGGTGTCTACGGAGGCATCTGCGCCCGGTCCGGGGAGGTCCGCCAGGCGCTGCTCGACTCGGCGAGCGGGCTGGCCCGGCGGCTCGGCGCTCGCTACGTGGAGCTGCGCCACCGGGCGCCCCAGCGAATGAACCTTCCCACCAAGGCACTCTACGTGAGCTTCTCGCGGCCCATCTCGCCTTCCGAGGACGAGAACCTCGCGGCCATCCCTCGCAAGCAGCGGCGGATGACGCGCCAGGGCGCCAAGTTCGGACTGCGCGTCGAATTCGGGCCGGAGCACCTCGACGGCTTCTATGACATCTACGCCTCGAGCGTCCACATGCTCGGCTCGCCGGTCTTCCCGCGGGGCCTCTTCCATGCCATCGCACAGGAGTTCGGCAAGGACTGCGAGCTCCTGACGGTCTGGAAGGACGCCCGGATGGTCGCCGGGGTCCTGACGCTCCTCTACGAGGACCAGGTCCTGCCCTATTACGGCGGTGCCCTGCGGGAGGCCTTCCAGTACGCCGTGAACGACTTCATGTACTGGGAGCTCATGTGTCACGCTGCCCGGGCCGGCTTCCGCCTCTTCGATTTCGGCCGGAGCCGCGAGGGCACCGGGCCCTACCACTTCAAGCGCCACTGGGGCTTCGAGCCGGAGCCCCTGCCCTACCAGTACGTGCTGCGGGACGGCGCGGCGCTGCCAAACCTGAGCCCCTCCAACCCGAAGATGCGCCTGGCGGTCGAGACGTGGAAGCGGCTGCCCCTGGGTCTGACCAAGCGCATCGGCCCGACGCTCACGAAGTACTTGCCCTAGGACCCCCACATGAACATTCTCATGCTCGGCCGCTGGCTGCCCGTTCCCCGCCGTGTCGAGGAGGTGGGACGGGAGTACCGGTTCGCGCGCTGCCTCGCACGGTCCCACCGGCTCACGCTCGCCTTCGTCACCGACGAGCCCAATCCGGTCGGCTGCGTCTCGGCGCTCCGCGAGGAGTTCGGCGACATCGAGTTCGCCGTGGTGCCGCGCGGCTGGAAGACGGTGTCCAGCGCCGTGCGCCTCGCGACCGGCGAGTCCTGCACCATGGCCTATCACCGCTCGGAGGCCCTCAGCACCCGGCTCGGCGACCGGGTGCGCACCTCCCGCTACGACCTCGTCCTCGTCTCGGCATCGAGCATGATCCGCTACGCCCTGGAGCTGGGGACGGACATCCCGGTCCTCATGGACTTCGGGGACATCGACTCGGAGTGGTGGCTGCGCCAGGCCCAGGTCCGCGCGTTCCCCGGCGCGAGCTTCTACCGGACGGAGGGCATGCGGCTCCGGCTGGCGGAGGCCGCCGTCGCCCGGCGGGCCGCCCGCTGTCTCGTCGGCAGCCCCCAGGGCGCGCGTGTGCTGGCGACCTTCGCCCCCTGGGCTCCCACGACGGCCATCCCCAACGGCGTGGACTCCGACTACTTCACCCCGGGGCTCCGGCTCCCGTCGGCGCCGACGGCCCTCTGCGTGAGCGCCATCGAGACCGACGGCGACGCGGAGGCCGCCGCCGAGTTCTGCCGATCGGTGCTCCCGCGCGTCCTGGCCCGCATCCCGGACGCGCGCTTCGTCGTGCCCGCCCGGCAGGCGCCACCGTCCATCCGCGCGCTCGAGCAGATCCCCGGCGTGGTGGTCGCAGCGCCCGTGAGCGACGTGCGCCCATTCCTCCACCGCGCGGCCATCGCCATCGCCCCCCTGGCAGCCCCCCGCGGACTGCAGACGGGGGTTCTCGAGGCCATGGCCAGCGGCGTGCCCGTCGTGACGACCTCCCAGGGGATCGAGGGGATCGCTGCCACGCGGGGCCGTCACCTCCACGTGGAGGACGGCACTCCCGGCTTCAGCCAGCGGGTGACGGAGCTCCTCGAGGATCCGGGGCTCCGCGCCGAGATCGGCGCCCAGGGACGGGACTTCGTCCAGACGCACCATTCCTGGGACGCCGCGAGCGCGCAGCTGCTGGAGCTGGTCGAGACGGTCGTGCCCAAGGGACGGCCGGCCCGGCATGCGCCACGCGAGTCGAGGGTGCGCGTCGGGACATGAAGGTGCGGCGGGTGGAGTCCCCGGAGGAGTTCGAGGCCCTGGCGCCCGTGTGGCGGGAGGTCGCCACCGCAGGCGGATGCGCCTCGCCCTTTCTCAGCCATGACTGGTTCGCCTGCTGCTGGCGCGCCGCCGTCCCGGCCCGCCGTCCGCTCCTGCTCCTCGTGGAGGACACCGCCGGTCCCGTCGCCCTGGTCCCGCTGGCGCGCTGGGGCGCGCGGCTGCGAGGCCTGCCCGTCAAGGTGCTCGGCACGCTGGACGCCCCCGACACGCCGTTCGTCGACTGGCCCATGGCCGGCGGCCCGGAACAGGTCACCGACGCCGTGATGGCGCACCTCGTCGCGCGCGGGGACTGGGACCTGCTGATCCTCGACAAGATGCCCGTGGATTCCCCGATCGTGAAGGTCCTCGAGTCCAGGACTCCCGGCGGCGTCCCCTGCCAGCGCGCGGCCACCCTCCGCTCGCCGTACCTCGACGTGAGCGGGACCTGGGAGGCCTTCTGGTCGCAGACGAGCCAGCGCTTCAAGAAGACCTTCCGCAGCGTGCGGAATCGTCTCGAGAAGGCGGGGTGCGTCGGCGTCGAGGAGCACCGGAATCTCGCCGTGGACGGCGGCCCCTTCGCCGAGGCGCTGGACGTGTCCCTGCGCAGCTGGAAGGGGCCGCGCCGCCTGGCCATGGGCAACATGCCGGGGATGCCGGAGTTCTTCCGCGGGCTCACGGAGCGCGCCAGCGCGCGGGGATGGCTCCGGCTCTGGGTGCTGAGGCTCGACGGGCGCGCGGTGGCCACCGAGTACCAGCTGGAGGCAGACGGCCACGTCCACGCGCTCCGGGCCGACTTCGACGCGAGCCTCCCGGAGGATCTCTCGCCGGGCGCCCATCTCAGCGGCCACATCGTCCGGGCCCTCTTCGACCGTGAGGGGGTGCACGAGTACGACATGGGACCCGGCGACAACGAGTACAAGTCACGCTGGGCCATGGGCGCCCACGAGACGGTCCGGCTCCGGCTCTTCCATCCCGGCATCTACGGCAAGTCCCTCTTCGCCATGGAGACCCGGGCCGTGCCCGCGCTCCGGCGCCTCCGTCGAGGGCTCTCCGCATCATGACGCTCATCGCCGGCATCGCCTTCAGGGATCCGCGGCGGCCCGTGCAGGCGCACGACCTCTCGCCGCTCCTCGCCCGCGCGCCGCAGGCCGGCAAGACGTGGCGGATCGCGCTGCCGGGAGCCGGCCTGGCTGCGGCCGGCGACGGCCTCTGGGTGGAGCAATGCGAGCGGGGCTGGGCCGTGGGCGATCTCGACCTGACGAACCCCGAGGAGCTGTCCGGGCCCGAGGCCGGCACCTCACCGGAGCGGCGCCTTCTCGACTCGCTGCTCGCACGGGAGGGGCGGGGCCTCGACCAGGTGCGAGGGGCCTTCGCCGTGGCGCTATGGGACGCCCCCGCCCGGCGGCTCCTCCTCGCCGTCGATCCCTTCGGGCTGCGTCGCCTCTACTACGCCGCGACGGGAGATACCCTCGGCTTCAGCTCGCGTCCCCTCCCGGCGCTCGCCATCCCCGGGGTCAGTCGGGATCTCGATCCCGATGCCGCCTACGCGTACCTGAACTTCGGCACGGTGCCCGCGCCTCAGACCATGCACCGGGCCGTCCGCCGGCTGCCCGCCGGGCACCTCCTCGTCTGGGAGAACGGGCGCCTGACCCTCGAGCGGTACTGGGACCTCCGCTACGACGAGCGCCCGCTCCCGACAGCGGCCGCCGCGGCAGCGCTCTGGCGGCACACGGAGGAGGCAGTGCGTGAGGCGATCCGGGGCCTGGACCCGAAGCAGGCGGGGGCGTTCCTGAGCGGCGGGACGGACAGCAGCACCGTGGTGGGCTTCATGAGCCGCATGGCCGGCGAGCGCGTGAACGCCTTCTCCATCGGCTTTTCCGAGGAGCGGTACAACGAGCTCGCCTACGCCGAGCTGGCGGCCCGGCGCTTCGAGGCAGCCCACTACACGAAGCTCGTCGGCGCGGACGACGCGCTGGCCTGCGTTCCCGACCTCATCGAAGCCTACGACGAGCCGTTCGGCAACGACTCGGCGATTCCGACCTACCTCTGCGCGCGGCTGGCGCGGGATGCGGGCGTCCAGACGCTGCTCGCGGGCGACGGCGGTGACGAGATCTTCGGTGGCAACGAGCGGTACCGGCGCGAGCGCATCCTCGCGCGCTACCAGCGGCTTCCGGCGGCCCTCCGCACACGGGTCATCGAGCCGGTTCTCCGTGCCCTGCCCCCGGGGGGGCTTGGCCCCCTGGGCAAGGCCCAGCGCTACGTCCAGCGCGCGACGACGCCGAATCCGGCGCGCTTCTACGATAGTGAGTTCTTCATCGCCCGGGAGCGGAGCCGCCTCCTGCACCCGGACTTCCAGGCGGCCGTCACGCCCGACTGGCCGCGCCTGGTCGCCCAGCGGCACTTCGACGCGGCCGGGGCTGCGAGCGAGCTCAACCGGCTCCTCTACGTCGACCTCAAGATCACCCTCGCCGACAACGATCTCTTCAAGGTGACGCGGACCGCCCAGGCCGCAGGGCTGGCGGTGCGCTTCCCGCTGCTCGACCGGCGGCTGGTGGAGTTCACGGCCACCCTGCCGGCCTGGCACAAGGTTCGCGGCACCGAGAAGCGCCATCTGTTCAAGCGCGCCTTCGCCCCGCTCCTGCCCCAAGAGATTCTCGCCAAGAAGAAGCACGGCTTCGGGCTGCCGGTGTCGGACTGGCTCCGCAGCCACCGGGGATTCCGGGAGTTCGCGCGCGACACTCTGCTCTCCCGACGGGCGCTCGAGCGGGGCTACTTCGCCCCGGGCGCCGTCGAGTCCCTGTTCCGTCTCCACGCGGAGGACTCGACCGCCTTCTACGGCAGCGTGCTCTGGACCCTCGTGATGCTCGAGGCCTGGCACCAGCGGCACGGGGACCGGGCGTGACAGCCAAGGTGGCGGTCCTCCGCGCCCTGTCGAGCGCCCTGTATCACGGCGGCATCGTGGGACCCCTCACGGCGCTGGCGGGCCGCGCGCGACGCGGGCCGACCTTCCAGGTGCTCACCTTCCATCGAGTGGGCGATGCCGGGGATCCGTTCCTTCCGGCGATGCCGACGCGGGTCTTCGGGGCGCAGATGGCCCACATCGCCCGGCATTACCGCGTTCTCACCGTCGAGGACCTGGTGGAGCGCATGCGCTCGGGCCGCGTGCCCCGCAACGCGCTGGCCATCACCTTCGACGACGGATACCGCGACAATCTGACCGAGGCGGCGCCCATCCTGGCCCGCCACGGCCTCCCGGCCACCATCTTCCTGACGACGGGCTGCATCGGCACCGGCCAGATCCCGTGGTTCGACCAGCTGGCCATCGCACTGAAGACCACCCCGCGAGACGCCCTGCGCCTGGCGGCCGATCGCATCCTGCCCCTCGGCACCCGGGAGGAGCGCCTCCGCGCACTCGAGGCAACCCTGGGATACCTCAAGCGCGTCACGGACGAGGAGCGCCGGGACGGCCTGGACCGGATCCTGGACCAGCTCGGGGGGAGCGCGCCAGGGGAGACGAAGAGCCTCATGCTCAGCTGGGACGAGGTGCAGACCCTCCAGGGCCTGGGCTTCGCCGTGGGCGCTCACACCGTGAGCCACCCGATCCTCTCGCGGACCTCCGCCGACCGGGCCCGGGAGGAGATCTGCGGCTGCAAGCGCGACATCGAGCGGCACCTTGGAGGGGCGATTCGCGGCTTCGCGTACCCGAACGGGGGCGCAAGGGATTACACCGAGACCGTCAAGCACCTCGTGCGCGAGGCCGGATTCGCCTGGGCGGTGACCACCCAGCACGGGCTCAACACGCCCCGGACGCCACCCCTGGAACTGCGGCGCGGCGGGCCGCGCGAGGACCATCTCCCGACCTACGCCCTGAGGCTGGCGTACTACCGCTTGGCTGAACCCTGACCGTGGAGGATCCTCCCCATGTGCGGAATCGTCGGCTACATCGGTGAACGCGCGGCGGCGCCCATTCTCCTCGAGGGGCTCCGGCGCCTGGAGTACCGCGGCTACGACTCGAGCGGCCTGGCCGTCTTCGACGGCGCGCGCATCGAGGTCCGGCGCAGCGTGGGACGGATCGGCGCGCTCGCGGAGCGCCTCGCCACCGACGGGCTCCGGGGCAGCGTCGGGCTCGGCCATACGCGCTGGGCCACCCACGGGCGTCCCTCGGAGGGCAATGCCCATCCGCACGCCGACTGCACCGGCCGGCTCGTGGTCGTCCACAACGGGATCATCGAGAACCACGTGGCGCTCAAGGAGCAGCTCGAGGCCATCGGTCACGGCTTCCGATCCGAGACCGACACCGAGGTCATCGCCCATCTGGTGGAGCACTACCTCCCCGACGCCGCCGACCTCGAGACGGCCGTGCGCGCGGCCCTGGGCGAGATCCGTGGGGCCTATGCCTTCTGCGTCCTCAGCGAGACGGAGCCGGGCCGGATCATCGCGGCCAAGCGGGGCGCGGGGAGCGTCGTAATCGGCTTCGGCGCTGGCGAGGCCTTCGTGGCCTCCGACATCCCGGCCGTGCTCCCCCACACCCGCACCGTCACCGTCCTCCAGGACGACGAGGTCGCGGTGATCGAGCGCGACGGCGTGAGGCTGTCCAGCCGCGACTGCCGGCTCGTCGAGCGCCCCCCCTCGCTCATCACCTGGGATGCTGCCATGGCCGAGAAGGGCGGCTACCCCCACTTCATGCTCAAGGAGATCCACGAGCAGCCGCTGGCCGTCGCCAATACTGCGCGCGGCCTGGTGGACGCCGAGGCCGGCACCGTCAGCCTCCGCGAGGCGAACCTGTCCGACGCCCTCCTCGCCCGGCTGAGCCGCGTGGTGCTCGTCGCCTGCGGCACCTCGTACCACGCCGCGCTGGTGGGCCGTTTCATGATCGAGCGGCTGGCGGGGATCGCCGCCGACGTGGACATCGGCTCCGAGTTCCGCTACCGCGACGCCATCCTGGGCCCGGACTCGCTGGTGGTGGCCATCTCGCAGTCGGGGGAGACGGCCGACACCCTGGGCGCCGCGAAGGCGGCCCGGCTGCGGGGGGCGCCGGTGCTGGCCATCACCAACGTCGTGGGGTCGGCGCTCGCGAGAGAAACCGACGGCGTCCTCTACACGCATGCCGGCCCCGAGATCGGGGTGGCCTCCAGCAAGACCTTCACGGCCACCCTCACGGCCTGCTACCTCCTCGGGCTCCACCTGGGTCTCAGACGCGGCTTCCTCACCCAGCGGGACGCGCAGAAACGCCTCACGGACCTCGCGGAGGTGCCGGCGCTGATCCAGCGGGCCCTCGGCGCCGAGCCCGCGGTCCGGGCCATCGCCCGCGAGGTGGGGACGCATCAGAACTTCCTCTACCTCGGGCGGGGCGTGCACTTCCCCATCGCCCTGGAAGGGGCCCTCAAGCTGAAGGAGATCACCTATGCCCATGCCGAGGGCTACGCGGCCGGCGAGATGAAGCACGGCCCCATCGCCCTCATCGACGAGCAGATGCCCGTGGTGGCGCTCGTCCCGCGGGATGCCTCCTACGACCGCATGGTGGCGAATCTCGAGGAGGTGCGCGCGCGCGGTGGCCGCATCCTCGCCGTCTGTCACGACGGCGACACCGAGATCACCCGGCGCGCGGACTGGGTGATCCCCATCCCGCCGGCCGCCGAGCTCCTGGCGCCACTGGTGAGCGTCGTCCCCCTCCAGCTGCTCGCCTATCACATGGCCGTCCTCCGCGGCTGCGACGTGGACCAGCCCCGCAACCTCGCCAAGAGCGTGACCGTCGAATGAGTTTCAGGACCGTCTTCGTCGCGCCGCGCGTCCCGTACCCGCTAGACTCGGGACTGACCCAGCGGATGTTCCACGTCCTGAACGCGCTGACCAGTCTGGGCCCCGTGGATCTCGTGTGCTATCGTGATAATCAGCTTCCGTGCGACGATGGCGATCTCGGACCGCTACGCGACCTTTGCGACACGCTCCAAGCCCTGCCCTATCCGTCAGCGCCCGGGCACGCCAGCTCCCGGAGCCGGCGGGACGTGCTCCGGCAGTTCGTGATCTCGCGGACACCGCATCTCGTCAGCGACTTCGCGGGCGTGCCGCTCGTCGAGCGCGCCGCAGCGCTGGCCCAGCGGGCCGACCTCGTCTGGGCCGAGCGCATCTTCGTGGCCGAGTGGCTGACCACGGATCGCGGCAAGACCATCGTCGATCTCGACGACCTCGAGTCCGTAAAGCAGAATCGGCGGCTAACACTCGAGCCCGCGGGCCCGTGGGGCCTCGCCCTCCGCCTGGACAACCTGAAGCTCCGCCGGCTGGAGCGGCGGGCGCCATCGCGCTATGCCCGCGTCGTCGTGTGCTCGAACCCGGACCGACGGTTCTTCCCCGCCCGCCACCGCGGCGCGGTGCTCGTCGTGCCCAACGGTGTCCCGGCCCGGTTGCTCCACGCTCCGACGCGGCCACGCGATCCCGCGAGTCTCGTCCTTGTCGGCACCATGCGGTACGAGCCCAACGTCGATGCGGCGATGTGGCTCGTCCGCGAGATCCTCCCTCGGGTCGCCGAGGCGGTGCCCGACGTGCGGCTGTACTTGGTCGGTGACGATCTGCGGGGGACCCTCGGCCGCATGCACGACGGACACCGCATCATCGTTACCGGCCGCGTCGACGACGTCGCCCCCTATGTGTCGCGCGCCACGGTGAGCCTGGCGCCGCTCCGCGTCGGCGGCGGAACGCGGATCAAGATCCTCGAGGCCTTCGCGCTGGGCACCCCCGTGGTGTCGACTTCCATCGGCGCTGAGGGGTTGGACGTCGTTCCGGGGCGCCATCTCAGGATCGCGGACACGCCGGAGTCCTTCGCGGCTGCGGTCGTGGACCTCCTGCGCGACCCCGTGGCCCGCGAGTCGCTGGCCGAGGCGGGGCGCCGCCTCGTCGCGGAGTGGTATACCTGGGAAGCGATCGGGACCCGGCTCGGCGCAGACCTTCGGGAGCTGCTCGCCCACCGCAGCGAGCCGGCTGCGGCCGGGCGATCCCGTCTGAGCGCGTGGTGACCACGATGGACGTCACCGTGATCGTCTGCACCTACAACCGGGCCGCGTCCCTGCGTGACACGCTCGAGGCGCTGAGGGAACAGCAGGTCCCTCCGACGCTCGCCTGGGAAGTGGTGGTCGTGGACAACAACTCGCACGACGAGACCGGGGCGGTCGTACGGGAGTTCGCCGCCCGTGGTCCGATGCCCGTCAAGTACGTGTTCG
This sequence comes from Candidatus Rokuibacteriota bacterium, assembly GCA_016188005.1. NCBI lineage: Bacteria > Candidatus Rokuibacteriota > Candidatus Rokuibacteriota bacterium. Next base: position 154,097 of record JACPIQ010000068.1, read on the forward strand.
AGTCCAGGCAGGGAGTGAGCGCGGCCCGGAACGCCGGCATCGACCACGCCACGGGGGACATCATCGCATTCACCGACGACGATGTGCTCCCGGGCCCGGACTGGGTTGCCGCGATCCTTCCTCTGCTTCGCGAGCACTCCGCAGACATCCTCGGCGGCCGCGTCCTCCCCCGCTGGCCCCGTCCGGCGCCTCCGTGGCTCAGCGGGTCCCGGACCCTCCTGCACGCCCTCGCCCTGATGGACCACGGGACCGTCGAGCGGATCACCCCCGCGACCCGTCACCCTCGCGTGTGGACCTGCAACGTGGCCATCAGGCGCGAGGCCATTGCCCGAGTCGGCTCCTTCGACCCCGGTCTGGGACGGAGGGGGGCGAAGCTCCACGGGGGAGAAGACACCGATTTCCTGTCCCGCGCTCTGGCCCATGGCGTCGCGGTTGTCTACGACCCGCGCCTCCTCGTGTGGCACAAGATCCCCGCGGCGCGGATGCGCCGGTCCTACTTCCGGCGGTGGCACTTCGAGGGCGCCGAGGGAATGGCGCTGCAGGCCGGGCCCCCGGAGGGCCGCCGGCTCCTGGGCGTCTCCCTCTTCAGCTACCGGTGGCTCCTCGTCCGGCTGGCGGCCTGGCTGGTCGCCGCCTGCCGGAGGCGGCCGGATGCCCTGGAGCTCCAGCTGGACTTCCTCGCCGCCGCTGGCCGCTGGTGGGGGGAATGGCGGGCGTCGAGAGCCGGCGGGGAGCAGCCGGCTGGCGGCCGCGCCCGTCACGGCGCGGAGTGACCAGGATGGATATGACGGTCATGGTGTGCACCCACAACCGTGCGCCCTCGCTGCGCCACACGCTGGAGGCGCTTGCGGCCCAGCGGTCTCCCGTGGCGGTCGACTGGGAAATCGTCATCGTGGACAACAACTCCCGCGACGAGACCGCGACCGTGGTGCGGGAATTCGCCGCCCGGGCTCCGGCACCGGTGACCTACCTCTTCGAGCCCCGGCAGGGCGTGAGCTGGGCCCGGAATGCAGGGGTGGCGGTGGGCAAGGGGGAGGTCGTCGCCTTTACCGATGACGACGTGAGGCCGGCCTCCGACTGGGTCGCGATGCTGTGGACCCTGCTGAGCGAGTCGAAGGCCGACATGATCGGAGGGCGGATCCTGCCCGACTGGTCGGGTCCGCTCCCCGGATGGCTTGCTCGGAATCGGTGGCTCTACGGTAATCTGGCTCTCGTGGACCATGAACACCGGGAGTGGCTGGTGCAGGAGCGTGGAACTCTCCAGCTCTGGTGTGCCAACCTGGCGGCTCGGCGCTCTCTCCTGGACACCATCGGGCCTTTCGACGTCACCCTGGGTCGAGTCGGGACCCGGCTCAAGAGCGGCGAGGACGTGGACATGGTCAGGCGAGCCCTGGCGGCGGGCGCCCATGTCCTGTACGACCCGCGGCTGGTCGTGTGGCACAAGATCCCGGAGGAACGGATGCGCCCATCGTACTTCCGGCGCTGGCACTTCGACGGCGCCGAGGGAATGGCCCTGCGGGCCGGGCCCCCGGCGGGCCACCGGCTCCTTGGCGTCTCCCTCTTCAGCTACCGGTGGCTCCTCGCGCGGCTGGCGGCCTGGCTCTCCGCTCTCTGCCGGCGGCGGGACGCCTTCGAGCGCGAGCTGGACTTCCTCGCCGCTGCCGGCCGCTGGTGGGGGGAGTGGCAGGTATCGAGGACCGGTCGGGGGCGGCACTCTCCATGAGCGGGCTCAGGGACGTCGTCTTCACCATTCTTCTCCTGGGGCTGGTGCCGGTGAGCTTCAGGCGCCCCTGGGTGGGCGTGCTGGCCTGGTCGTGGATCGCGTACATGGCCCCCCATCAGCTCACGTGGGGCTTCGGGCGCGTGCTCCCGGTCGCCATGCTCATCGGGGTCGCCACCCTCGCCGGATTCCTGCTCACCAAGGACCGCAAGCCCGTCCCCCGCGTCACCGGCACCGTCCTCATGACGGCCCTCGCCGCTCACTTCACGCTGACGACCCTCCTCGCCCACAACCCGACGCTGGCCGCGGGCAAGCTGGACTGGGTCCTCAAGTCCATGCTGATGACCTTCGTGACGATGGCGCTCTTCCAGGACCGCGCCCGCCTCCGAGCCCTCTACCTGGTGATGGCGCTGTCGCTGGGCTTCTACGGCTTCAAGGGCGGGCTGTGGGTGCTCCGCACCGGCGGCGGCGAGGTGGTGCAGGGTCCCGGCACCACCTTCTTCGCCGACAACAACACCCTGGGGCTCGCCCTCTGCATGGTGCTGCCGCTGCTGCTCTACCTGTCGCGGGAGGAGCCGCGCCGGTGGCTCAAGCTGCTCCTGCGCGCGACCTTCGCCCTCACCATCATCGCCATCCTGTTCACCTACTCCCGGGGCGCCTTTCTCGGCCTGACGGTGATCCTGGCTATCCTCATCTGGCGCTCCCCCTGGCGCCTGCGGTTTGCCGTCGCGATCGTCGTCGCCGCACTCGTCGCCGCGCCCTTGCTCCCGGAGCGCCTGTGGCTGCGCCTCGGCTCCATCTCCGACCAGGAGAGCGCCGAGACGCGCGACCAGTCCGCCGCGGGACGCATCGAGGCCTGGAGCGTCGCCTGGAACCTGGCGCTCAGCCGCCCGTTCACCGGCGCCGGTTTCCGCGCCTTCCACAACGCGGAGATCTGGGACAGGTACCACCCCGGGCTCTACGTCAAGGTCCGGGACGCCCACAGCCTGTACTTCGAGGTCCTGGGCGAGCATGGCTTCCTCGGCTTTGCCCTCTACATGGCGCTCCTGCTCAACACGCTCGTCCACCTCAGGCGGATCCGGAAGCGCTGGCGGGGCGATCCCGAGCACGGCTACCTGTCCCGCTACGCCGAGATGACCCAGCTGTCCCTGTATCCCTTCCTGGTGGCGGGGGCCTTCCTCACCGTCGCCTACTTCGATCTCTACCAGCACCTCATCGGTACCAGCATCGTGCTGCAGACCCTGGCGGCGCGGGCGGAGGCGGCGGAGGCGGCGGCGGTCACCGTGCCCCGGACCGCCCGGCTCCAGCCCTTCCGGGGCCGCCGGCACGGCGCGCCCGTTCCATCGAGGACACGCCATGCTTGAGATGATCGCCGACCTCTGGCGCCATCGCGACCTGATCGTCAGCTTCGCGCGCCGCGACATCAAGGCGCGCTACAAGCAGACGGTGCTGGGCATCGCCTGGGCCGTGCTGCAGCCGCTGTCCATGATGGTCGTCTTCACCCTGGTCTTCTCCCTCTTCGCGAAGATCCCGAGCGACGGCCTGCCCTATCCGATCTTCGCGTACAGCGGCCTCATCTTCTGGACCTACTTCGCCAGCGCCATCAGCGGCGGCACCACCACCATGGTGGGGAACTCCTCCCTGATCCGGAAGATCCACTTCCCGCGGGCGACGCTCCTCGTGGCCGTCCTCATCGCGGGCTCCCTCGATCTCCTGGTGTCCGCGTCCCTCTTCCTCGCCATGATGGCGTACTACCACGTCGCCGTGACGCTCACCGCCCTCTGGGCGCTCCCTCTGCTCGTGGTCCAGATGCTCTTCGCCCTCGGTGTCGCGAGTCTCACCTCGGCCGCACACGTCAACTTCCGCGACATCGGTCACGGCCTGCCGCTGCTCCTCCAGCTCTGGATGTTCGCGAGCCCCGTCGCCTACCCGATCAGCGTCATCCCGGAGTGGCTCCTGCCCTTCTACCTCCTCAATCCGATGGCGCCCATCATCGACGGCTACCGACGGGCCCTCCTCCACGGCGTGGCGCCCGATCTGGCTGCCGTCGGGCTCAGCGCCCTCGCCGTCACCCTCTTCGCGATCCTCGCCCTGTCCGTCTTCAGGCGGGCGGAGCGCACCTTCGCCGATGTCATCTGAGAGATCATGATGCCCACCCAGGACACGACGGTCGAGCTGGACAAGGTCTCCAAGCGCTACCGGCTCCGGCGAGGCTGGTACGTGACGTCCATCAGGGACGAGGTTGGGCGCCTCACCGCCCGGCTGATGGGCCGGCCCGCGCCGCCCCGGGAGGAGTTCTGGGCGCTCCGGGACGTGACGTTCTCCCTCAAGCGGGGCGACGTGCTGGGCCTCGTCGGCGCCAACGGAGCAGGCAAGAGCACGCTCCTGAAGATCCTCTCCGGCGTCACGGTGCCGACCCTTGGCACCTTCAGCGCCACGGGACGCCTGGGGGCGCTCATCGAGGTGGGGGCCGGCTTCCACCCCGAGCTGACCGGCCGCGAGAACATCTTCCTCAACGGCACCATCATGGGGATGCCCCGGCGCGAGGTGCAGGGCAAGTTCGACCGCATCGTCAGCTTCGCGGAGATCGAGCGCTTCATCGACACGCCGATCAAGTTCTACTCCTCGGGCATGCAGATGCGGCTGGGCTTCTCGGTGGCCGCCCACACCGACCCCGATATCCTGCTGATCGACGAGATCCTGGCGGTGGGCGACGCCTCCTTCCAGGCCAAGTGCCTCAACAAGCTGGCCGAGCTGAAGGACCAGGACAAGACGATCATCCTGGTGTCCCACAACCTCACCAACATCACCGAGCACTCGAGGGTCGTGGCCTGGCTCGACCGGGGGAAGCTCAGGATGATCGGGGAGCCCGAGAGCGTCGTGAACGCGTACCTCGAGCATGTGACGGCCGGCATGACCTCGGCCGACGCCGGGACGGCATCCGTGCGCGGGGACAATCCGCAGGTCTCCATCCTGTCCGTGGCCACCCGGGACGCTCAGGAGACCGCGCGCACGACCTTCGATCGCGGCGACACCGTGCTCGTGGACATCACCTACGCGGCGGCGGCGGCGGTCCCGGGCGCCGTCTTCGGAGTCTCGGTCCACGACGTCCACGGCTACCCCCTGGGCGGCATCGTCACGGATCCGGACTGCATCAAGATCACCGCGCCCTCGGAGCGCGCGGTGCTGCGGTTGACGCTCGACCCGCTCCTCTTCAACCGCGGCACCTACACGTTCTCTGTCCACGTCCAGGATCCGCGCCTCAAGAAGTACTACGACCTGAGGCGGCGGGCGGCCCGGATCACGATCGATGGCCAGCGGGCCTCGGGGCGAGACGCCACCGGATACATCCACTACCCGCACCAGTGGGAGCAACTGCGATGAGGCACTCCGCGCTTCGACGGATCGCGCTCGGTGCGGCGCTCGTCTTCGGTCTCTGGCCCGCACCGGTCGAGCCACTGCCCCGCAGCCCGGCACTGATCAGGCAGCAGCTCGAGACGAGCCTGCAGCAGCAGCTCCAGGCCCTGAGCGCCCTGGACGAGCCCGATCGCGCGCAGAAGCTGACCTGGGAGGCCTACGTCCAGATGCGGGCGGCTCACGGGAACATGATCATCAACGCCTCCAACACCAAGTTCCCGGACCCGCTCTTCCCCCTCGCGGACCGGCGGATCGAACAGGCCCGCGCCCAGATCCTCTCCGCTCACGATGCCTTGAAGAGCCGGAAGACCTGGAACGCCTCCAGCAACCCCATCGACGTCGCGCGGAAGCACCTGACCGAGGCCGTCCGCCTGACGCGGATCATCGTCGCCACGACCTTCTGACATGTGCGGGATCGCAGGGATCGTCGACGTCGGGGGCGCGCTGGTGGAGCCGGCGCTGCTCCAGGCCATGACCCGGGTGCAGGCCCACCGGGGCCCTGACGGGGAGGGGTTCGTCCACCGTGGGGCCGCGGGGCTCGGCCATCGACGGCTCGCCATCATCGATCTGGCCACCGGGGACCAGCCCATGGCCAATGACGACGACTCCATGTGGATCGTCTTCAATGGCGAGATCTACAATTACCGGGAGATCCGCGCCGATCTCCAGGCCCGCGGGGCGCGCTTCCGCACCAGCTCGGACACGGAAGTGATCCTGCGGGCCTACGAAGCCGAGGGTCCCGCCTGCGTCCACCGGCTCCGCGGCATGTTCGCCTTCGCCATCCTCGACGGGCGGGCCCGCCGCCTCTTTCTCGCCCGCGACAGGACCGGCATCAAGCCCCTCGTTTACGCCTGGGACGGCCGCCGCCTGCACTTCGCCTCGGAGCTGAAGGCCCTCCTTGAGGATCCCGGCCTCTCCCGGGAGCTCGATCTGCAGGCCCTGGGCGACTACTTCACCCACCACTACATCCCGGCGCCGCGGACGATCTTCCGCGCGATCCGCAAGTTGCCTCCGGCCTCGACGCTCCTCCTACCCCTGGACGGAGGGGAGCCGGTGATCTCCCGCTACTGGCGGCTCCGCTTCGCACCCGACGACGCCGTGGGCGAGCGGGAGTGGATCGCGCGGCTCCGCGCCCACCTGACGGATGCCGTCGAGAGCCACATGGTGAGTGATGTGCCCATCGGGGCCTTCCTCAGCGGCGGCATGGACTCGAGCACCGTCGTGGCGCTCATGGCGCGGGCCTCGTCCCGTCCCATCCGGACCTTCTCCATCGGGTTCGACGAGGCGGACTTCGACGAGCTGGGCTTCGCCCGCCAGCTCGCCGCACACTACGGCACCGATCACTACGAGATGGTCGTCAAGCCCAGCGCGCTGGAGGTGCTGCCGCGCCTGGCCTGGCAGCTCGACGAGCCCTTCGCCGACTCCTCCGCCATCCCGACCTACTACGTGTCGAAGATCACGCGTGAGCACGTGACCGTCGCGCTGTCGGGAGATGGCGGGGACGAGAGCTTCGCCGGCTACCGGCGTTACGCCCGCGCCCAGGCGCTCCACGAGCGGCTGGATCGGGGGCTCCTGGCCGGGACCCGTCCCGCGCTCCGGCTGCTCTCCCGGCTGATGCCGGCTGGCGCCCGGGGGCAGGGGTATGCGGGGCTCCTGGGCGCCGGGCCGGTGGACCGGTACTTCCGCCTCATCACCGGCCAGCGCCGCGAGACGCTGCGCCGCCTCCTCGCCGACGAGCTGGCCCCGGTGGCCGACGGCGCCACGGATCCAGCCCCGTTCCGGCGGCTCGCGGCCGACAGCGGCGCCAGGGACTACGTCTCCGCGCTCCAGTGGATCGACATCGAGACCTATCTGCCCGACGACATCCTGACCAAGGTGGATCGGACCAGCATGCTGGTCTCGCTGGAGTCGCGGGTCCCGCTGCTCGACCACAGGCTCATGGAGTTCGTGGGAACGATCCCGCTCTCACTGAAGCTCCGGCAGGGCGCCGGCAAGTATATTCTGAAGCAGGCCATGGCCGGTCTCCTGCCCCCGGACATCCTCACGCGGAGGAAAATGGGGTTCGGGGTGCCGCTCGGCTCCTGGTTCAGGAACGAGCTGCGGGAGATGACCCGGGACCTCCTGCTCTCCCCGCGGGCGCGCCAGCGGGGCCTGGTCCGGCCGGCTGCCGTGGAGGAGCTGCTGAGGATCCACGACGGAGGCCGGGACTGCTCGCCGCGGCTGTGGGCACTCCTGTCGCTCGAGCTCTGGTGCCGCGAGTGGCTGGACCGGCCGCCGGCTCGGACGGCCGGGGAGACGCCTTGATGCACCGTCCCGGGAAGTCGCCAGCCGACTACGCGGGGCGGGGCCGGGGGCGCTCTCCCCGGAACCGTGGCTTCTGCGTGTTTACGAAGCCGGACACCGTCATGTCGTGGCCCGTTCCAGCCGGGGGCACCGCGCAGCGAGGTAGCGTGTTCCGGGGAGGGCGCCCCCGGCCCCGCCCGGCGGACCGCCGGCGCATTCCTGCGAGAGGGCACTAGCCGTGTGCGGCATCGCCGGGCTGGTCTTCAGCGATCCCGGGCATCCGGTGGACCGCGCCCTGCTCGGCCGGATGACGACCGTCCTCTCCCACCGCGGCCCCGATGCCGACGGCTACCACATGGGGGCGGGCGTCGGACTCGGTCACCGCCGGCTCAGCATCATCGACCTGCGGACGGGGGATCAGCCCATCTACAACGAGACCCGATCCGTGGCGGTGGTCTTCAACGGCGAGATCTACAATTACAGGGAGCTGGCCTCCGGGCTCGAGGCGCGGGGCCACCACTTCGCCACGCACTCGGACACGGAGACGATCGTGCACGCCTACGAGGAGCACGGGGTCCGCTGCGTCGACCGGTTCCGCGGCATGTTCGCCTTCGCGCTCTGGGACGAGCCCCGGCGGCGCCTCGTGCTGGCCCGGGACCGCGCCGGCAAGAAGCCACTCTACTACCACGCCGATGCCGAGCGTCTGGCCTTCGCCTCCGAGATCAAGGCCCTCCGGGAGGATCCGAGCATCAAGCGGCGGGTGAGCCTCGAGGCGCTGAGCGACTACCTGAGCCTCGGGGCCATCCCCGCCCCCGGCACGGTCTTCGAGGGGATCCGGCAGCTGCCGCCGGCCCATCTCCTCGTCTGGGAGGCCGGGCGCATCCGCATCGAGGAATACTGGGACGTGGCCTTCCAGATCCGCCCGCGGCCGGAGGCGGAGGCCCTGGAGGAGCTGGACGGGCTCCTCGACGAGGCGGTGAAGCTGCGGCTGGTTTCCGATGTCCCGCTGGGCGCCTTTCTCAGCGGCGGGGTGGACTCATCATCCGTCGTCGCCTCGATGGCGCGGCAGTCCTCCCGCCCCGTCATCACCACCACCGTCGGGTTCGCCGAGGCGAGCCACAGCGAGCTCGGGCATGCCCGGGCCGTGGCGACGGCCGTGGGCAGCGAGCATCACGAGCTGCTGGTGCGCCCCCGCGCGGTGGAGGACCTGCCGCAGCTCGTCTGGCATCTCGACCAGCCCTTCGCCGACTCCTCCGCCCTGCCCACCTACTACGTCTCCCGCGCCACCCGCGAGCGCGTCACGGTGGCCCTGTCGGGAGACGGCGGCGACGAGCTGTTCGCGGGCTACCAGCGGCGCTACGGCGTCCATCGGCTCGAGAACCGGCTGCGGGGCCTGGTCCCGGGGCCGATCCGCCGCGGCCTCCTGGCCCCCCTGGGGCGGCTCTACCCGCAGTGGCAGCGCCTCCCGCGGCCGCTGCGATTCAAGCTCGTGCTCATGAATCTTGGGCGCTCGTTCGAGCGCGCCTACTTCAACGACCTGTCGCTGTTCCGGGAGCACGAGAAGGCGGCCCTGCTCACCCCCGAGTTCGTCCGCCAGCTGGGCTCCCACGACTCCTTCGAGGCCTTCGGACGGCGGTTCGAGCGCGTCCGGGACGCCGATCCCCTCACGCGGATCCTGTACGTGGACTTCAAGACGTGGCTGGCCGACGACATCCTGGTCAAGGTGGACCGGATGAGCATGGCCTGCTCGCTCGAGGTGCGCGCCCCGCTCCTGGACCACAGGATCATCGAGTTCGCTGCCACCCTCCCTCCCGAGCTGAAATACCGGGGCCCGATCTCCAAGTACCTCCTCAAGCGTCATCTGGAGCGCCGGCTGCCGGCGGCGCCAGTGCACCGGCAGAAGCAGGGGTTCACCCTGCCGCTGGCGGCCTGGCTCCGGGGGGAGCTGCGCGAGCTGGCCCGCGATCTTCTCCTGTCCCCGCGGACGGAGCAGCGCGGCTACCTGAGGGCGGAGGCCGTGCAGGGGATCTGGCGGTCGCACCAGCAGGGCACCCGCGACCACTCGGCCCAGATCTGGGCGCTGATGGCCCTCGAGCTGTGGCACCGGGCGTACGTGGACACGCCATGAGCAGCTTCGAGCGGCAGTGGCGGGGCCGCTTCGAGCGCTTCGCCACGCGCCACGGGGAGGAGCACCAGGTGTCGGGCTGGTCGGCCGTGGGGCTCCGGCGCCGCGTCGCCCTCTTCCAGCAGCTCCTCGACGGGGGGCTCTTCCACCCCGGCGCGCGCCTCCTCGAGCTGGGCTGCGGCGCGGGCACCTACGTGCGCCTCCTGGCCAAGCGCGGCCATCCCGTCGTCGGCCTCGACTACTCGCTGCCGAGCCTCGAGCGGTCCCTGGCCTCCGATTCCGGTGGGCTCGGCCGCTACGTCGCCGGTGAGGCCTATGCCCTGCCCTTCGCCAGCGGGAGCTTCGAGGGCCTGCTCTGCATCGGCGTCCTGCAGGCGCTCACGCGGCCCGAGGAGGCGCTCCGCGAGATGCTGAGGGTGCTCGGGCCTGGCGGGCGGCTGCTGGTGGAGACCCTGAACCCCTGGAGCCCGCTGGCGCTGACCCGGCGGATGCGCAGCCGGCTCACGGGTGAACCGCTCCGCCTCCATTACGGCGCCCCCCGCGGGATCGAGAGGGCCCTCGGCGCCACGGGGGCGAGGGCGCTCAGCCGGATCAGCCTGCTCCTGCCGCCCCGGTCGCTTCCGGGCCTGGCCGACCCGCTGGGCACGCCCTGGGTCGCCGCCGCCGTGAAGGCAGTGCCCGGCATGCGGCACCTGGCGCCCCACGCCTTCTGGATCGTCGGAGAACGGTCGTGATCGGCTACGTCACGCTCTTCGCCGTGGCCGCGAGCGCGGCCCTGGGCACCGCGGCGGTGGCCCGGCGGCCCCTGCGCCTGCCCCACATCTCATTCGCGGCCGGCATGCTCGGCTTCACCCTGGAGGCGGCCGCCGGCTACGGACTCCTCTTCCACTCCGTGAGCGTGTCCGCCCATGCCCGCTGGCTCCTCGCGCTGAGGACGGTGGCGCTCCTGCTTCCGCTCCCGTGGGCGGTCTTCGCCTTCGTGTCGGCCCGCCGCCCCGACGCAGCCATCCCGCGGGCGTGGCGACTGTCCTTCGTGGCGGGCGGGGCGACCCTGGCGGCCGTGGCGGCCGCGGGGCTCCACTGGCCGTTCCTGGCCAGCGCCTGGCCGCGCGGCCCCCTGCCTTACGCCCTCCTGACGCCGGCAGGCCAGATCGGCATCGCCGTCGAGATCCTGGCCACGATCGCGGTGCTGTACGGGCTGGAGCCCTCGATCCGGAACTCGTACGGCTCCGCGCGCTGGCAGCTCAAGTACCTGGCGCTGGGGCTCGGCGGGATCTTCGTGGTGCGCTTCTACCTCCTGAGCCAGCTGCTCCTTTTCCGCATGCTGACACCGGACAGCCTCGCCATCGGGAGCATGACGCTCGCCCTGGGCCTGGGCTTCGTCGCGGTGGGCCTCGCGCGGACCGGCGCGCTGCGGACAGGCCTCGCCGTGTCTCGCCACTTCGTCTACCGTTCCGTCGTCGTCGGGATCTGCGGCGCGTACCTGATCCTGGCCGGGGCCGGCGGGTGGCTCCTCAACACGCTCGGCATCCCGGACCAGGCGTTCTGGGGCACGCTGGTCCTCTTCGTCTCCGTCATGGGGCTCGCGGCGCTCCTCTTGTCCGAGAGCCTGCGCTGGCGGCTCAGGCGGTACATCAGCACGCACTTCTACGCCGACAAGTACGATTACCGACAGCAGTGGCGGAGCTTCACCCAGAGCCTCGCCTCCCGTGTCACCGTCGACGGGATCGCCGGGAGCCTGCTGCGCAGCCTGATGGACACCGTCGGGACCACCCGCGCAGCGCTCTACCTGGCCGAGGAGAGCGGCGGCCCGATGAGGCAGGCAGCGGCCCTCGGCACGGACCGGCTCCCGAAGGAGCTGTCCTTCCGGCTGGAGGATTTCTCGGACCGGCCCGGCTCCCCCGAGGCCCGCCTCGCCGCCACGCTCGGCGGCGGCCGGCCGGAGGCGCTCCTGCCGGTCGGCATAGCGGTCGCCGTTCCCCTGCCTTCCCAGGGCCGGCTCCTCGGCGTGATACTGGTCGGGTCCGAGCGCACGGAGGCCTCGTACGGGCAGGAGGACCTCGATCTCCTCACCACCGTCGGCGAGCAGGCCGCCAGCGCCATCGCCACCGCGCGCCTCTCGGAGCAGCTCGGCCAGAGCCGCGCCTTCGACGCCTTCAACCGGCTCAGCTCGTTCATCGTCCACGACTTGAAGAACTCCATCTCCGCGCTCTCGCTCCTCAACCAGAACGCCCGCGCTCACCTCGATGACCCGGAGTTCCAGCGCGATGCGCTCGGGACGCTGGAGCGCACGGTCGGGCGCATGCAGAAGCTCCTCGGCCGCCTCGCGAGCCGCCAGGCGGGCGAGCCCCTCGCGATGGAGGAGATCCAGCTCCCGCCCGTCGCGGAGGAGACAGCGGAGGTCGCGCTGAGCGGCAGCCGCGCCAGGCCGAAGCTCCTGCTGGAGCCCGTTCCGGCCGTCCGGGCCGACGCCGACGCGATCCAGCGGGTCATCCAGAACCTCATCACCAACGCCGTGGAGGCCATGGACGGCGAGGGAGAGATCACGCTCCGCACCTTCGCCCGCGACGGGTTCGTCGGCTGCTCCGTGACGGATGCCGGCTGCGGCATGTCGGAGGAGTTCATCCGGAAGTCGCTCTTCGTCCCCTTCCAGAGCACGAAGAAGGGAGGCTGGGGGATCGGGCTCTACCAGGCCCGGGAGATCCTCGCGGCCCACGGCGGCCGGATCGAGGTGGCCAGCCAGGAAGGCCACGGCACCACCGTGACGCTCCTCCTGCCGGAGGCCCGGCCGTGAGGATGGCCACGCTCCGGCTCGCGGGCGGGAGCCCGTGGCTCTCCCCCGCCATTGCCGTCGCAGGGGTGGCCGCTCTCTATGCCCCCGTCGTCGCCAGCATGGCCGACGAGTGGGCGAGGTTCCCCAACCTGTCCCATGGCTTCGCGATCCCGCTGATCGCGGCGTATCTCGTCTGGGCACGCTGGGACCGCTTGGCCCAGATTCCCGTCGGCTCCTCTCCGCTCGGACTTCCCCTCGCGGTGCTGGGCCTGGCCATGCTGGTCATGGGGTCCCTCGTCGGCGAGCCCTTCCTGGCCCGCGTCTCCCTGCCCGTGACCCTCGTGGGCACGTTGCTGTTCCTGGCCGGGGCACCGGCCACCCGGCAGCTCTGGATCGGGGTGGCCTACCTGGTCTTCATGATCCCCTTGCCCTACGTGACCTTGCGGGACGTCACCTACCAGTCCCGCCTCTTCGACGCTGCCGTGACGGCCGAGGCGCTGCGCTGGCTTGGCGTGCCCGTGCTCCGGGAAGGTGTCATGCTCCACCTGGCGAACATGACTCTCGAGGTGGCCGACGAGTGCAGCAGCATCCCCGCCGTCGCCGCACTGGTCGCACTCGGCGCCGCCTATGCCCAGATCAACCCCCGCCCGACCTGGGTCCGCGTCCTCCTCGTGCTGGCGGCAGCACCCCTGGGGCTCGCCTCGAACATCGTGCGTCTGGTCCTCACCTCGCTCGGCGCCTACTACCTCGGCCGGATCGCGCTCGAGAACGTGATCCACAAGTTCAACGGGACCAGCGTCTTCCTCCTCACCGTGGTCCTGCTGATCGTGCTCGACGGCGCCCTCATGTCTCTCTGGCGCAGGAGGCGCCGGTCGTGAGGCCGCCGTGGCGGCTGGGGCTCCTCCTGGGGCTGCTGCTCGTCGCCGGAGCGACGATCGTCCTCATCCCCGGGGTGCGCGAGCAGCGCGACCATGCCCTGCTGGCCCTGGCGCCGAGCCCGGCGGGCTGGACCTCGCTCGAAGGCGCGCCGGAGTGGGCCCTCCCCGTGGATCCCAATGGGCGGTCAGCACTGCGACGGACCTATCAGCGCGGCCCGGACACCCTGTGGGTGTCGGTGGCGGTGTTCAGCCGGCAGCAGGAGCCCGAGCGCCGGGCCGCGATCAACCTGATCTACCCGGAGCGGAACACCGTCCGGATCGATCGGCTGCCCTTCACCCTGTCCCTCAACGGCTCGCCGGATCCCCCACTCGAGCTTCCCGCCATGGTCATCCAGCGGGACCAGGAGCGACGGCTGCTGGTGGTCTACTGGCACCAGATGGGCCGCCGGGCGTACGGCAGCGAGTACGCGCACCGGCTGGCGCTCACGCGGGACATCCTGTTCGCCCGGCGGGCCGACTCGGTGCTGGTCCGGATCGCCACCCCCCTGCCGCCGGAAGGGACCCTTGACCAGCGCCTTGGCCCCCTGCGGGAGATCGCTCCGGCCCTCTATGCGGCGGTGCGCCTGGCCGGATCGGCGAGCGACCAGCAGCGGTGAGGCACACGGCCTGAGCATGCCCGGTCTCGACCACGACACACGGCGCTCCCCTCTGGCGCTGGCGGCCGGCGCAACCGGCCGGAGGCCCAGGATCGCCCAGGTCATCCCCTCCCTCCGGGTGGGGGGGCTCGAGAAGGTGGTGCTCCGCCTGGTCGAGTCGCTCGGGGATCCGATCGAGCACCTCGTCGTCACCCCCTCGGGCGACGGTCCCCTCCGCGAGGACTTCCCGCGAGGGGTACGGGTGGTGGCGATGTCGGAGCACCATCCATCGGACAGGTGGAATGCCCTGCGGATGGCGCGCCTCTTCCGCGCCTTCAGGCCCGACATCGTCCACACGCGCAACTGGACCTGCATCGATGCCGTCATCGGCGCCCGGCTCGCCCGCGTGCCCGTGGTCGTCCATGGCGAGCATGGCCGCGACGCCGCCGATCCCCACGGGCGCAATCCCCTCCGCCGCCGGGTGCGCCGGTGGCTGGCACCGCTGGTCACCGAGTTCGTCACCGTCTCGCGCGATCTCGCCCGCTGGCTCATCGAGGAGGTGGGCGTCCCCGCGCGCAAGGTGACGCATCTCTGCAACGGCGTGGACACGAAGCGCTTCCTCCCCGGGGACCGCGACGTCGCCCGCAGGGCGCTCGGAGTTCCCGACGGCCTGCCCGTCGTCGGCACTGTCGGTCGGCTGGATCCGGTGAAGGATCACGCCGGGCTGATCCGGGTCTTCACCCAGGAGCTGGGGCGGCGGGCCGCGATCCTCGTCATCGCCGGAGATGGCCCGGCCCGCCCGCAACTCGCGGAGCTCGTGCGCACATGCGGCGCCGGCGGCCGAATCCGCCTGCTTGGCGAGCGCGACGACATCCCGCTGGTGCTTCGCGCCCTGGACCTCTTCGTCCTCCCGTCGGTGGGCGAGGGCATCTCCAACGCGATCCTCGAGGCGATGGCCACCGGCCTGCCCGTGGTGGCGACGCGGGTAGGGGGCAACCCCGAGCTGGTCGCCGATGGCCGGACCGGCTGGCTCGTCGAGCCGGGATCGACGGCGGCCCTGGCAGAGGCCATGAGCGGGTACCTCGACGACCCCGCGCTGGCGAGGCGGCACGGCCGGGCCGCCCGCGAGAGGGTGGAACGGGAGTTCAGCCTCGAGCGGATGCTGGCCGGCTACGCGGACCTCTACCGGCGCTGCCTCGCGCGGGTGAGAATCCGATGAGCCCGCGCCGGATCCTCCACGTGCTGGACCATTCGCTGCCCATCGGCAGCGGCTACAGCTACCGGAGCCGGAGCATCGTCATGTTCCAGCGACGGCTCGGGCTGGAGCCCCTGATCCTCACCTCCCCCAAGCAGGGGACGGCCGCGGACTGCTGCGACACGATCGAGGGGATCCGCCACCACAGAACGGGGCAGCCCGGCGGCCGCATGCCGTTCCTCCGTGAGCTCCTGCTCATGCGCCGCCTGGCGGGACGGATCGGGCAGGTCGCCCGCGCGGAGCGGGTTGACCTGCTCCACGCCCACTCGCCGGTCCTCAACGGGCTTCCCGCCATCTGGGCGGGGAGGCGGCTGGGCCTCCCGGTGGTCTACGAGGTTCGCACCTTCTGGGAAGATGCGGCAGTGAACCACGGCACGTACGCGGAAGGCTCGCTCCGCTACCGGATGACGCGGGTGCTCGAGACCCTGGCGGTGAAGCAGGCGGACCGGGTCGTCGCCATCTGCGAAGGCATCCGAGGCGAGCTCCTCCGCCGGGGAGTGCCCCGGGACCGGGTCACGGTGGTGCCGAACGGGGTCGACGCCGACTGGTTCGAACCCCGGGAGCGAGCCACCGCCCTGGCGGCCCGCCTGGGGCTCGGGGAGGGCCCGGTGTTCGGCTACGTGGGGTCCTTCAGCCGCTACGAGAATCTCCCGTTCCTCGCCCGCGCGGCGCCCGATTTCCTGCGCCGGCTCCCGGGCGGACGCCTTCTCCTGGTGGGGGGCGGGCGCGACGAGACCGCCCTCCGGGAGGCGGCCCTCGAGGCCGGGCCGGGCGTCATCCTCACCGGGCGCATCCCGCACGATCAGGTCCGGGGCATCTACACCCTGCTGGACGTCCTCGTCCTGCCGCGCCGGCGCATCCGGCTCACCGAGCTGGTGACGCCGCTGAAACCGCTGGAAGCCATGGCCATGGGGAAGCCGGTGCTGGCCAGCGACATCGGCGGCCACGCCGAGCTCATCCGGGACGGCGAGACCGGCGTCCTCTTCCGCGCCGAGGACCGCGAGTCCCTGGTCACCGAGGCGGTGCGTCTGGGCGAGCACCCGATGCTGCGCCAGCGGCTAGGCGAGACGGGCCGCCGCTTCGTCGAGGCCGAGCGGACGTGGGATCGGGTCGTGGCAGGCTACCTCGACGTGTACGGGAGCGCCGCCTGATGCGTGTGCTCGTCGGATCCGGCGGCGCGCGGCGAGGCGCGCGATGAACCCCTGGCTGGTCGGTCACGTCCTCTTCCCGCTCCACGAGCGGCTCAAGCGGAAGCCGACGTTCCGCTGGCTCCCGGAGCTCGAGCGCACCCAGTGGCTCGCGCCCGACCGACTGCGCGAGTTCCAGTTCCGCCGTCAGCGCCAGCTGCTCGAGTGGGCGTACGCGCATGTGCCGTACTACCGCGGCGTGATGGACGAGCACGGGCTGCCTCCCCACCGGATCGCCTCCCCGGAGGACTTCCACCGGCTGCCCTTCCTCACGCGCGACCTGATCCGCGGCCGCTTCGAGGAGCTCCGGGCGCGCGCCAGGCTGCCCCACGTGCATCGCCGCTCCTCGGGCGGATCCACGGGCTCGCCCGTCACCATCGAGGTGGACATGGGCCGCATGGGCATCGCCGAGGCGGCCCGCCTGCGGTCCCACCGCTGGTTCGGCGTGGAGCCCGGCGCGCGGGAGGTGCTGGTCTGGGGCTCGCCGCTGGAGATCACGCGCCAGGACCGCGTCCGTGACCTCCGGGACTGGCTCCTCAACTCGAGGATCCTGCCGGCCTTCGACATGGGCGAGGACCGGCTGCCCGCCTCCGCCGCGGCACTGCTCGCCTACCGTCCGGCCAGGATCTACGGCTACGCCAATGCGGTGTATCTCCTGGCCCGGTACTTCCTGCGTGAGGGACTTCCACGTCCCGAGGGCCTCCGCGTCGTGTTCACGACCGCCGAGCCGCTCTTCCCCTACCAGCGCGAGGCCATCGCCGCGGGCTTCGGCTGTCCCGTGGCCGAGGAGTACGGCTGCCGCGACGGAGGCCTCGTGGCGCTGGGCTGCCCGGAGGGAGGCCTGCACGTGTTCGCCGAGGGAAGCTACGTCGAGATCCTCGACCCGGACGCGGATGGCCGCGGGGAGATCGTCCTCACGTGCCTCGACTCACTGGCCTTCCCGACCATCCGCTACCGGACCGGCGACTTCGGAGCCTTCGACCCCACGCCGTGCCGCTGCGGCCGGAGCCTGCCGAAGATCCACCCCGTCGAGGGGCGGCTGCTCGACTTCCTCGTCACGCCCGGCGGGCGCCTCCTGCACCCCACCTCGGCCATGCACATCCTGCGCGAGATCCCGTGGGTGCGCGACTCCCGCGTCGTCCAGGATGCCATCGATCACGTGAGTGTCCAGCTCGTGGCTGCGGCTCCCCCGGACTCCGCGGCGAAGGCGGGCCTGCTGTCCAAGTTCCGGATGCTCCTCGGCGCTGACATCCGCGTCGACATCGTGGAGCTCCCGGCCCTGCCGCCCACGGCGTCTGGCAAGTTCCGCCCCGTGGAGTCGCGGGTAGGCCGCGACACCCTCGAGACGATGATGGCCGCATCACGCCGGCGGCCGCGACCGGCGACACCGGAGGCCCTCAGGCATGGACCGTGAACGGCTGCTGAACGTCGAGGACGACGAGGACATCCGGACCCAGCTCAAGTACGCGCTCCAGGAGCAGTACCAGGTGACCCTCGCGGAGAACAGAAGGGAGGCTCTCGCGGCGGTGCGCGAGCTCCAGCCCTCTGTCGTGACGCTGGATCTCGGCCTGCCGCCGGAGCCGGACTCGGCCGGGGAGGGGCTCAAGGCGCTCGAGGAGATCCTCGACGTCGCCCCCGGGATCAAGGTCGTCGTCATCACGGGTAACAGCGACCGCGCCAACGCGCTCAAGGCCGTGGACCTCGGCGCCTTCGACTTCCACCTCAAGCCCGTGAACCTGGACGACCTGCGCGTGGTCCTCGGCCGGGCCACCTATCTGCGCCAGCTCGAGCGCGAGAGCGAGCAGCGGACGCGCCAGGAGGAGCGGGCGGTCAGCTTCCGCGACATCCTGGGCACGACGCAGAAGATGCGCGAGATCTTCAACGTCATCAGCCGCGTGGCCAAGACCGACGCCACCGTCCTCATCGAAGGAGAGAGCGGGACGGGCAAGGAGCTGATCGCCCGCGCCATCCACACCAGCAGCCCGCGCCGGAACGCGCCCTTCGTGGCCATCAACTGCGGGGCCATCCCCGAGACGCTCCTCGAGAGCGAGCTGTTCGGCCACGAGAAGGGCTCCTTCACGGGCCCCTTCGTGGCCATCAACTGCGGGGCCATCCCCGAGACGCTCCTCGAGAGCGAGCTGTTCGGCCACGAGAAGGGCTCCTTCACGGGCGCTCACGTCCAGCGCAAGGGCAAGATCGAGGTCGCCTCGGGCGGGACGCTGTTCCTCGACGAGATCGGCGAGATGAGCGTGCCGCTGCAGGTCAAGCTCCTGCGCTTCCTCCAGGAGCGGGAGATCGAGCGGGTGGGCGGCCGCGAGCCGATCCGGATCGACGTGCGCGTGCTGGCCGCCACCAACAGCCACCTCGAGCAGGGCATCCAGAAGGGGACGTTCCGGGAAGACCTCTTCTACCGCCTGTCGGTCGTCGCCATCCGGGTGCCCCCGCTCCGGGAGCGGGGGGAGGACATCGTCCTCCTGGCCAACGTCTTCCTGCGCCGGGCCGGACAGACCATGAAGCGCAAGACGCGGTTCAGCGCGGCGGCCCTCGAGGCCCTCGTGCGCTATCCGTGGCCGGGGAATATCCGGGAGCTGGAGAACAAGGTGCAGCGCGCCGTCATCATGACCACGGGCCGCACCATCGAGCCGGCCGATCTGGAGCTCTCCGCCGCCGCCGACGCGCCCCTGCCGACGCTCCGCGAGGCCCGCTCGGGGCACGAGCGAAAGCTCGTGATCGACGCCCTGGCGCGGAGCGGGGGCAACATCAGCCGCGCGGCGCAGTCCGTCGGGGTGAGCCGCCCCACGTTCCACGAGATGCTGGCCCGGCACGGTATCGACGCCAAGGCGTTTCGCTGATGCCCGCATCACCCTCCCGTCCATGAACCCGGTGCCGGCGGCGGCGGCGCTGACATTCCGGGACATCCAGCTCGGACAGCGGTTCGAGATCGAGCGGACGTTCACCGCCGACGACGTGGAGCGCTTCGCCGCCCTCAGCGGCGACTGGAGCCCCCTGCACGTGGACCCCGCCTACGCCGCCTCCACGGAGTTCGGTGGCTGCGTCCTCCACGGCATGCTGCTGGCCTCGCTCTTCTCCCGGCTGGTCGGGATGCACATCCCGGGCGCTGCCGCTCTCTACCTGGGCCAGGATCTCGCCTTCCGGCGTCCCGTGCTCGTCGGGGAGAGGGTGCAAGCCTCGGCGAAGGTGACGGCCAAGAACGAGGCGACGGCGACCCTGGCGCTCGCCACGGAGATCCGCAACGAGGCGGGACTGGTGGTCGTGAGCGGCGCGGCCAAGGTGAAGGTGCGCGGCGCGCGCCCCGGCCCGGAGGCCGCCGCGCCTCCGCCCCCGGCGCACCCGGACGCGGGCAGGCGTGTGGCCCTCGTGACGGGAGCCTCCCGGGGGATCGGCGGGGCCATCGCGCGGAGGCTCGCCGCCCGGGACATCGCCGTGGCCGTCAACTACCACCAGCGCGCCGACCGCGCCCAGCAGCAGGTCCGGGACATCCGGCAGGCAGGCGGGCATGCCGTCGCCGTCCAGGCCGACGTGCGGGAGCCTGATCAGGTCTCGCGCATGGTCAGGACCGTCGCCGACGAGCTGGGCGGCCTGAGCCTGGTGGTCAACGCCGCCATCGGGGGGCTCGAGCAGCACCGATTCGTCGACCTCGACTGGGCCGCCTTCCAGCAGCAGCTCGACTACCAGCTCAAGGCCGTGGTCCACGTCTGCCAGGCCGCCTATCCCCTCCTCAAGGCCGCAGGGGGTGGCGCCATCGTCAACGTGCTGTCTCAGGCCGCCTCCGGTGTGCCGCCCGCGCTCATGGCGGACTACGTGGCCGCCAAGTATGCGCTTCACGGCCTGTCCAAGGCCCTCGCCGTCGAGTGGGCCGCCGACGGTGTCCGCGTCAACACGGTCTCGCCCGGGCTGACGCGAACGGATCTGACCGAGCACTATCCCGACCGCGTGTTCAAGATGGAGGCCGCCCGCGTTCCCCTGCGCCGGCTCGCGAGCCTCGAGGACGTGGCGAGTGCGGTGGCCTTCATGCTGAGCGACGAGTCCGCCTTCCTGACCGGCGTCGACGTGCCGGTCTCCGGCGGCCAGGTGATGCCGTGACCTGCGGCGGAGACAACCGGTGAGAGTCGGGACGGTCGCGCGAATCGCGCTGCGGGCGGGCCCGCGGGAGCGGTACTGGGCGCTCCGGCGCCACATCTCCCGGCTGGCGTTCCTGGGCCAGCCCCGGAGACGCCCTTTCGCCCGCGTGCTCGCCCGGGACTACCTGCGCTTCGCGCTCGGCGCTGCGCGGCCTGTCCGGGGGGAGGGGCGCCAGCGCGCCGAGGCCGCCGTGGGCTGGCTCCTCCGGGCGCAGTCGGTCACCCCGGACGACGGCGTCTCGCTCGGGTACTTTCCGTGCCTTCCGGACACCACTGCCGGCTGGCTTCCCTCGTACCCGGAGACCACGGGCTACATCATTCCCTCCCTCCTCGAGTTCGCCGAGGTGTTCGGCCGGGACGATGTCCGGCAGCGTGCGCTCCGGATGGCCGCCTGGGAGATCCAGGTCCAGATGCCGTCGGGCGCGGTCCAGGGCGGCACCGTCTGCGCCCCCGACCGGCAGGTGCCCGCCGTGTTCAACACGGGCATGGTGTTGCACGGATACACCGCGGCCTACCGGGCCACCGGCGAGACAGGCTTCCTCGAGGCAGGCCGGCGGGCCGCCGATTTCCTCGTGGCCGACCTGGACGGTGACGGGCACTTCCGCTCCCACGGCACCTTCGTGGCCCAGCACCGCATCAAGACCTACAACTGCCTCTGTGGCTGGGCCCTCTGGCGCTTCGCCGAGGACTCCGGCGACGACCGCTACGCCAAGGTCGCCCTCAGGGCCGCCGAGGCGGCGGCCGGCCAGCAGCACCCCAACGGATGGTTCGCGAACAACTGCCTGACGGACCCCGAGGCGCCGCTGACCCACACCATCGGATACACCCTGCAGGGGCTCCTCGAGATCGGCCTTCTCGCGGGGCGCCAGGATCTGGTGGACGCTGTCCGGAGTGGCCTCGCGCCGCTCATCGGGCGGATCTCGCGCGGGGGCTTCCTCCACGGGTGCTTCTTCTCCAACTGGGAGCCGGCCACGTTCTCCTCGTGCCTGACGGGGAGCGCCCAGCTCGCCGTCGTCTGCTTGCGGCTCTCCCAGCAGACGTCAGAGCCCGGGTACCGGACGGCGGCCGACCGCCTGCTCGACCATCTCAAGGCGCACCAGCTCCTGGGCTCACCGGATCCCGCGCTGGACGGCGCCATCGGGGGCTCGTTCCCGCTGCTCGGAAGCTACATGACGGCGGGCTATCCGAACTGGGCCACCAAGTACCTCCTCGACGGCCTGCTCCTGCAGGAGCGCCTGGGCCCGAACAGCGGCACATGAGCACCGCGGCGCGGGGGATCGTGGCTCTCCTCCCGAAGGGAGCCAAGGAGCGGCTCAAGGGATGGCGCAAGCGGCTGCGGCTGGCCTATCTCCGCCGCTGGCGGGCCTTCGGGCCCGACGACCTGGCGGCCGCGGTCCAGCGACTCGGCGTCGCCCCGGGCGACGTGGTGATGGTTCACAGCTCTTTCGACCGGTTCGCGGGGTTCGCCGGCAAGCCCACCGACGTGCTCCGCGTGCTCCAGGAGGCGGTGGGCCCCACCGGCACCCTGCTGATGCCGACGCTCCCCTTCACCGTGACCGCCGTCGAGTACGTGTCGCGAGGGGAGATCTTCGACGTCCGGCGGACGCCCTCGCGGGTCGGCCTGCTCACCGAGCTGTTCCGCCGCTCCGCGGGCGTCGTGCGCAGCGTCCACCCGACCCACCCGGTGGCGGCCTGGGGGGCCCGCGCGGCGGAGATGATCGCCACTCACCACCTGGCGCGGACGCCCTGCGGTGAAGGCAGTCCCTTTGCGCGGCTCCTCGAGCGGGACGGCCGCGTCCTCTTCCTGGGGGCGGACATCGACTCGATGACGCTCTTCCACTGCGTCGAGGAGATGCTCGAGCCGGGCATGCCGATCTCGCCCTTCACGAAGGACGAGATCGCCCTCGAGAGCCGGGACGAGACGGGCGGAATCCTCCTGACCAAGACGCGTCTCTTCGATCCTGCGGTGTCGCGCCGACGGAACCTCGAGAAGCTCCGTCCCGTCCTCCGGCAGCGGGGCAGGTGGGCGCAGGGCCGGGTGGGCGGACTTGACCTGATCCTCCTCAACGCGCGAGACGTCCTGGCGGCGGGCCGCTGGCTCGCCGAGCACGGAGTGTACTGCTATGACGCATGACGCATCGACCGCGGCCGAGGCCCGCCGCGCCCTCCGTGCGGCTCTCGACGGCAGCGACCTCGCGGCGGCCAGGCGGGCGGCCCGGACACTGCTGGGCCAGCCCTCCCAGGGAGCCGCGGCGGCCTTCATCCGCCGGGCGATCGAGAACGCAGCGGCGGAGCGTCTGGGGCTCGCCCCGCTGAGGGTGGCCCTCCTCTCGTCCTTCTCCATCGAGTTCATCCACGACCTGCTGATCGCGCTGGGCTTCCTCGAGGGGCTGCACCTGCAGATCCACCAGGCGGGCTTCTCCCAGTTCCGCCAGGAGCTCCTCGGCGCGGACTCCGGCCTCTACGCCTTCTCCCCCGATGTCGTCGTGCTCGCCCTGGAAGGCAAGGACGTCGCCCCCGTGCTGTACGCCCACGAGGCGCCGGAGGGCGACGACCGCCTCGGGCAGGCGGTGGCCGAGGCCGGGCAGGAGCTGGCCACGCTCGTGAGGGCGTTCCGCGACCGCTCGGCCGCGACGCTCCTGGTCCACAACTTCGCCCCGCCCACGTGGCGCCACCTCGGGATCCTCGATGGGCACCTCGGCCCCGGCCAGGCCGAGATGGTCGGCATGCTCAACGCCGAGCTGGCCCGCCTCTGCCGCGAGACCCGAGGCGCCTACGCCGTCGACTACGCGGGTCTCGTCCACCGCGCGGGCGCGCTCCGGTGGTACGACGACCGGATGGATCACTACGCGAAGGCCCCGATCGGGCAGGCGGTGCTGCCGGAGCTGGCCCGCGAGCACGTGAAGTTCTTCCGCGCGCTGGCCGGAAAGGCCAAGAAGTGCCTCGTCCTCGACCTCGACAACACGCTGTGGGGAGGGATCCTCGGCGAGGACGGGCCCACGGGGATAAAGCTCGGACCCGACTACCCCGGGAGCGCCTACGTGGCCTTCCAGCGGGCGATCCGCGGCCTCCGCCAGCGGGGCGTCATCCTGGCCGTGGCCAGCAAGAACAACCCCGACGACGTCGACGAGCTCCTCGCCACGCATCCGCACATGGTGCTGCGCCCGCAGGACTTCTCCGTCCTCCGCGTCGGCTGGGGCGCCAAGAGCCGGTCTCTCGCAGAGATCGCCGCGCACCTCAACATCGCCCTCGACCACGTGCTCTTCGCCGACGACAATCCCGCCGAGTGTGACGAAGTCGCCCATGCCCTGCCGGCGGTGACCGTCCTGCCCCTGCCCGCGCGGCCGGAGCACTTCGTCCGGGCCCTCCTCGAGCCCGGGTACTTCGACGGCCTGAGCGTCTCCGCCGAGGATCTCCGGCGCGCCGAGCTGTACCAGCAGCGCGACCAGGCCGAGGCGCTCCGCGCCGAGAGCGGCTCGCTGGAGGACTTCTACCGGCGGCTCGAGATGGAGGTGATCCTCGCCCCGGTGCGCGACGGCTCGGTGGCGCGTGCGGCGCAGCTGACCCAGAAGACGAACCAGTTCAACGTGACGACCATCCGGTACAGCGAGGCGGACCTCCTCGAGCGCCAGGCGAGCCCGGCGTGGCTGGTGCGTACGGTCCAGGTGCGGGACCGCTTCGGCGACAACGGCATCGTCGGCGTCGTGATGGCACGCGCCGAGGCCGACGAGATGGAGGTCGACTCGCTCCTGCTCAGCTGCCGCGTGATCGGGCGCACCGTCGAGACGGCGATGCTGGCGCACGTGTGCGAGCACGCGCTCCGCCTGGGCAGCCGGCGTGTCCGCGGTCGCATCGTTCCCACGGCCAAGAACCTCCCGGTCCGCGATCTCTACCTGCGCCACGGTTTCCGCCGCGAGTCCGGCGAGGAGCCCGGGGAGACCTCCTGGATCCTCGACCTCGCCGGGGAGCCCGTCCGGCATCCCGACTGGATGAAGGTCGTCTCGGACCCCTCCGCGCGCTGACAGCCGGGACCGCCGCGGGACTGGCCCACGCCGCACCTACCCTGGAGATGCCCGGAGACATGGAAGACCGAGTCAAGCAGATCATGGCCGATGTCCTCGACCTGGACCCGCTGGCCATCGACGGCGAGACGGCGATGGACAGCACCGAATCGTGGGACTCCCTGACCCACATCAACCTCTGCCTCAGCCTCGAGCAGGACTTCCAGGTGTCGTTCAGCGTCGGCGAGATGGAAGCCATGCTGTCCTACGAGGAGATTCTTCGCGTCCTCACCGAGAAGCTGTAGGCGCCATGAAGGCCGTGCTCGTGCACCCGTACCGTCTGGGCACGGCCGGACTCACCACGTTCGTGCTGAGGCTCCAGGAAGGGCTCACGGCCACGGGCTGGCAGGCGCTGGTCCTGGTGGCCGGGGACAGCAACCGGGTGGTCCCGCAGGAGGGGGCGCCCGGCCTCCACGCGATCTACCTCAGGCGCATGTGGCCGGAGTCCTCCCGGCTGAAGGCGTTCGCCGGCTTCTGGGCGATGCTCCCCCTCACCCTCTGGCATCTCTGGTCCTTCCTGCGACGGGAGCGCGTGGACGTCGTGCACCTGCACTTCACCATCCCCGCCTCGCTCTACTTCGTCGCCCTGCGCCCGTTCAGCCGCTGGAAGCTCCTGGCCACCTTTCACGGAACCGATGGGTATGGGCTGCGGCGTCGCGGCACCCGGTACCGCCTGCTGGTGCGGCTGGTGCTGGCGGGTGCGGACCTCGTGACCGCCGTGTCGGGGGACCTCCTGCGGACGGTGAAGACGGTGTACCCTGCGCTCCGCGCCGGCACCCGCGTCATCCTCAACGGCAATCCCGCCGTCGCTGGGCCCCTGCCGGCGGCCGCTCTGCCCCCGTCGCCGACGCTGCCGGACCGCTTCGTGCTCGCGGTGGGAAGCCTCATCCCGCGCAAGGGCTACGACGTCCTGGTCCGGGCGGCGGGGCTGGCGCAGGATCGCGGTCACCCCCTCGACGTGGTCGTCGTCGGGGACGGCCCGGAGGCCGCGGCGCTCGCGAGGCTGGCGCGGGAGTCGGGCGTCGGCGCCCGCGTGGTCTTCGCGGGTGAGATGTCGCACGCGGCGGCCTTGCAGTTCTACCCGCGCGCCAGCTTCTTCGTCCACACCGCCCGGGAAGAGGCCTTCGGCCTCGTGCTCCTCGAGGCGATGTCCTTCGGCAAGGCGGTGATCGCCACCCGCGTCGGCGGGATCCCGGAATTCGTGCGGCACGGCGAGACCGGGCTCCTCGTGGAGCCCGACGATGCGGACGCGCTCGCCGAGGCCATGATGCGGCTGGACACCGACCGGGCCCTCTGCGCCGCGCTGGCGGCGCGCGGGCAGGAGACAGCCCTCAGGGACTACTCGTGGGACCGCGTCGTGGAGGCCTACCGCGCGGCCTACGAGGACGTCCTGCGGTCGCCGTCCCGCCATCCCTCCCCGGCCACCCGGTGACCCCCCTGACGCTTCCGGGGCCGGGCCGCGCCGGACACGGGCGTCAGGCTGCCGGCCCCGGTCCTCGCACCAGCCGGTCGAAGTGCCGGGCCAGCTCGGCCGTCAGCTGCGCCCTGCTGAAGCCCTGGAGCCGCCCCGCACTCGCCGCCATCCCGCCGAGATGGCCGGCCCGCCAGGCCGCGCAGGCCGCGACGAGCGCCTGGCGCAGCCCGGCTCCGTCCCTGGGATCCACGGCCCAGCCGCCACCCACCTGCGCGAGCACCTCCGTGGTGGCGCCGGGCCGGACCACCGCGAGGACCGGCCGTCCGGCGCGCAGGTACTCGAAGAGCTTCGCGGGCACCAGGTCGACCGTGTCGGCCGACGCCTGCAGCAGGAGAAGCATGTCGGCGCCGGTGAGCTCGCGCAGGGCCGCGTCGTAGGGCACCCGCGGGAGGAACTGCACCCGTCCCGTCAGCCCGGCCGCTGTCACCGCGCCGGCCACAGCGGCCGACTCACCGTAGGGCCCGCCGCCCAGGAACCTGAACCGCAGCCGGCCCGGATCGATGTCCCCCGCCGCCACGGCCTCCCCCACCGCCTCGAAGACCGGCCGGGGGTCGCGGAACTCGGCATTGACGTTGCCGGCGTGGACCACGACCAGCTCGTCTCCCGACGACCGCTCGGCCAGCGGCAGCGCGGTGAAATCGGCCTCGTCGAAGCCGTTCGGGATGGCGGCGAACTTGACCGGGGGCTCGTCGGGATAGCGCGCCGCGAGCACGTCCCGCAGCCGACGGGTGCTGCCGATCACGAGGGCGGCCCGGCGAACCACCATGCGCTCGAGCCGCCGCGCCGCCCTGTGCACCACCCGGGGCGTGCCGGGCTCCGGCGGATCCTCGTACCACGGGTCACGGAAGTCCGTCACCCAGGGAACACGTCCCGTGCGCGCCAGCGAGGCGGCGATGAGATGCGCCGTGGCGTGGGGACTGGTCGAGTAGATGAGCTCCGGCGGGTCGTCCCTGAGAATACGCCTCCCGGCCCTCACCCCCCATGGCCACCAGCCGATCCACCGGTCGGGAATGGCCGTCAGCGCCAGGTGCAGGCCCCTCACGGACAGATGGCGCTTGCTGTCGAGATAGGCCGTGCGGACGACGCGCACCTCGGGCGGGACCTGACGCATGAGCGCCGGGTCCACCACCTCGTAGGCGTCCGGGCGCACGGTCAGCACCGTCACCCGCCAGCCATGGGCGCCGAGGTAGCGCGTGTACTTGAGCGTACGGAGGACGCCGCTGCTGCTGGACTCCGGCGGGTAATGGAAGGCGACGAAGAGGGCGTGCCTCATTCCGGAGCTGCAATCGCGCGCGGCCGGCCTCAGGGCTTGATGCCCAGGGGAACGGGGCCGGCAGCGCGCTCGATCGCGCCCGGAATCGGGGCCACGCCCCTCCGGACGCCGAAGAAGTCGTCGCCTGGCTGGAGCAGGCGCGTCCCCGCGCCCGCGGTCCCATGCCCCAGCGCCGACCCTGCGAGCGGGGAGAAATCACCCGCCTCCGGCCGGGCGAAGCACGCCGTGACCGAGCAGTCCACGTTGCCCGCCAGCGTCACGCCCGTCCGCTGGAGGGGGAGGGCCGGCGTGCCCGCCCGGGCGTTCACGGCGTTGTTGACGATGACGACCTCCAGGGGGCCATTGCTGGGGAGCTGGATCCCCGCCGCTCCGTTGGCGTAGATCGTGTTGTGCGCCACGACCACGCCCCGCAGCCAGCCGCGGCCCCGGAAGTCCTCGAGGCCGATGCCGGCCACGGCATTCCCCACGGCGATGTTGTTCCGGACCACGGCCGGCCCACCCCCGACCACGATGCCCGACGAGCTCCGGGAGCCCATGACCAGGTTGCGCTCGACGAGACTCGGGCCTCGCGCCTCGCCGGCGCCGTACACCATGATCCCCGGCCCCTTGGTGTCCACGATCACGTTGTCCCTGACGATCCCGGACGAGTTGGCCTTGATCTGCACACCGTAGCCGATCTGCGGGTCCGGAGCTGTCACGTCCCGGACGAAGTTCCGCTCCACGAGCAGGTCCGAGACCGTGCACGACCGGCCGTCGTGGCAGCCGAAGTACATGGCGGTGGTCCACGGGGAGAGGATCTCGTTCCGCCGAACGGTCAAGCCCCGCACGCTGGCGTGGTTGGCCACCACGGCGATGCCGCCCGGCCCGAGGAAGCGACACTCCTCGACGGTCACCTCCTCGCCGCCGAACACCCTGACCGCGTCCACGCCGGGGAGGCTCGGACCGAACTCGAGGCCCCGGACGATCACGTGGCTGGCGCGGATCTCGAGGACGTTGGAGGTCGAGCCCTGGTAGACGATGCGCGGGCGGCGCGCGGGATCGGCGGCGCGCAGCACGACCGGCGCCCCCGGCGCCCCCCCGGCGCGGATCCCGCACGGCCCCTGGTAGTCCCCGGCGCGAAGCGACAGCTCCTCTCCGGGCTTCAGCATCCGCAGGGCGGCGCACCAGTCTGCCCCCGGCCCGATCTCGCCCCCCGCGGCGGGCCGCGCGGCGCCCGCCGCGGCCGCCGCCACGAGCAGCCACTGCGCGAACACCCGCCACACGACGGGCCTGCGCGGCCGACGGAGATGGGCCGCTCGCGATCGGCGAGCCGGCTCCCTCATCGGCCGGGCTGCGGGCGCGCCGCTGGCCTGTACACCCGGACGTTCTGGTCGATGCCGTTCACGACGAGGAACACCCCCCGCGAGCGGGAGAAGCGAAAGCGGCCGAAGGTGCCGTTGGGCGGCGCGGGGGTCATGACGGCACCGCCCCCGGTCTCCACGGTCACGGCGCCGGTGTCGGGATCGACGAAGTACACCCTGTTGCCGCCCCCGTAGGCCGCGTAGCGGTCGCCCACGGGATCGTGGGCGAAGCCGGGAGCGTAGAGCTGGGGCCACGGCGCCCCGCCGAGTCGCAGAGCCCGGCGCTTCAGGCTTCCCTCCCGCCCCGCCGCGAAGTCGTAGTAGAAGAGGCCGCGCGGCCCTGCCATCACGAAGCGACGGCGCCGGGGGTCGAAGAGCGCGGTATAGAAGCGGTTCGCGGTGTCGTTGGGCTGCTGGCCGTCGTCGAGCGTCGAGTGACGCGATCCGGGGGGCGCCGAGGGATCGAATGCCCGGAGGCGCCCGGCGTCGTGGTAGAGGACCCGGCTCCGCACCGAGTCCCAGGTCGAGACGATCCCGAGGAAGTAGGCGGGCAGCGGATCGCGCGCCAGGTACTCCCAGCGCTTCGCGGGATGGTCCCAGAGGAACACGTCGTTGATCTCGGCCCCGGCCCACCACCGCGACCCGCCCGCCACCCACGTCCTGTTCACGCTGGGCATGTGGGTGAGCCCATTGTAGGTGTGGCGGGAGGCGGGGTAGACGCCGTTGGCATCCGTGTACCTGCTCGGGGGGGGCGTCGAGCTCTTGGGGTCCGACTCCTGCGGGCCCAGTCGCTGGAGGTACGGGATCAGCCCGACGGTGGGATCGAACTCCCGCCGCCAGCGCCGCGCGGCGAGGTCGAAGGCGTAGACCTCGTTGCCGGCGTAGTCACTGTCGCCCCCGGCGGCCAGGATGAACAGGAGATCGCGAGCCTCGTCCCAGGCGGCGCCGTTCCAGGCGGTCACGATGGACGCGGGGCCGCCGGATCCCTTGAGAGCGCTGAGGCTCCTCCCGGCACCGTCTCGCCAGAGCACCGAGTCCAGCCTGGTGTCCGGCAGCTCGACCCAGGTGCCGGGCGGAACGTCCGGGAACGCCCTCTCCGCGCCCACTCGCGGCCCGAGGAGCGCCCAGACCAGCCCCGCAGCCAGCAGCGCCAGACAGCTCCGCCACGCGACCGGCGCCCGAGCGGGGAGGCTCCTCGCGGGCCCCCGGCCCGCCCTCACGGCCCGTCGCCGTAGCGGTAGAGGAACAGGTGGGACGTCTCCACGTGGCTCCCGAAGAGCACGGTCACGTTGTGGAGCGGGTCGTACACCGCCACGCGCCCACCCGGCCTCACGCCCGGAACGTCCCCCGCGAGAGGAATCGTCTCCCACGTCCGCGTCGTCGGATGATAGGCGTTTGCGCCCGGCGGATCGTAGCGGAACCACAGCAACACCTTGCTCGTCGAGTCCCAGACCACGTACATGTAGTTCTCGCGTCCATGAGGCCCGCCCGGCACAGCTCCCAGGTCCTCCATCGCCTGCGTATCCATTCGATACCGGTACAGGCGGCCCGCCACGCCGTCGATCGCGTAGATGACCCGCTCGGCGTGGTCCACCGCGAGGTACTCCTTGTTGATCCGGATCTCGCGCCGCCCGGCGCCGGCCGATAGCGACCGGTTCACCCACCGGTCCTCGCCGATCCGGTAGGTGGACACCATCGCGCCACCGCCTCCGCTGTAGCCGAACCGGATGAGCGAGTCGTTCTTGGGGTCGTACACGGACATCCACGTCTCGACGGACTGCCCCACGTTCCCGCTGACATCCCGCCACTGCCGCGCCGCCGGGTCGAACTGCATGATCCGGTTGAGCCTGAACCCGGGGTCGCTGGTGCGGGCGCCGGTCTCCCCCGGACAGTTGGCCGTGCCCACCTCCATCACACCCGGCACCATCCAGAAGACCTTCCGCTTCGAGTCCCAGGTCCAGCCCACGAAGTCCGGGTGCTTCGGCTGCATCTGGCCGGCCGGGCCGCAGTACGGGTACTCGAGCCTCCACCCCGCGTTGCGGTCAGCGCGGCTCGCCCACCGCTCCCCCAGCGACAGGGACCAGGTCTCCTGCCGGTAGGACTGGTCGAACTCGGTTCCCCTGTAATCGCCGCCCGTCATGTAGATCCGGCCGTCGTCGGGGTTGTGAGCAGCCGTGAGGTGCTTGATCGGGCCCATGGGACCGCGGCCCCTGAGCGGCATCTCCAGCCCCACCCACTGCTTGAGCGGGATGTCGACCCGACCCACCGTCCGGGACTGCTCCGCGATCGCAATCGAAGCGGCCACGATCGCTGCGAGGGCGATCGTGATCGTGACGAACGCCGCTCGTCCCACCGCGCGCCGCCGTTCAGCCGCCGGGGAAGGTGCGTGACGGCCGCACCGACCCGCTCCGGGTCCGCCGCCGAGATCCGTCGTCGCGGCCCGGGGCGTCAGATCGCGCATTTTTTTCGCAGCCTCCGCATCGCCGTCGGCAGCGCCGCGTTCCCACGTGTCCGCACGCTCCCGACGGGCACGCCCGCGGGCGGCGACAGGCGCTGGAATCCATCGGCATCAGTGGCTCTCTCCCGTATACTACACTTGCGTCTTCGAGGAGCCACCCCTTCTCGCCGAGGAGCCCGACACTGAGCTTGAGGCTCGCGATCCTGACCGCGCTCGCCATCGCGCTGTGGCCGGCCAACCCGGCCCTCGCCCTCCCTCCCGGCTGCGAGAGCGAGACAGGTCTCGCCGCCCGCCAGGACGTCGTGTTCTGCGAGCCGTGGGAGGAGTCGGGCTGGTGGACGCGCGGCTACGTGGGAAACCCGCGGCTCCTCGACCCCGCTCCGGCCACGGCCGGCAACGTCCAGCGGACCGCCCTCGAGACCGAGGGGTGCATCTCGGGCAAGTGCCTCCGGGTGAACATGCTCAAGGGGCAGACCGGGGCGCTGAGCTTGCACTGGCCGCTCAAGAACGCCGGCCTCGCGCCCGAGCAGCTCTCCATGCGCTACTACATCAAGCTCGGTTCCACCTGGGAGCCGAACATGTGCGACGACAAGGGGGCGATCGTCGGTCACGGAGGGAAGTTCCCCGGCCCCGCCGACACCAGGGTCAATGGCGATCCAGCAGCCCCGGGCGGCCAGTGTGGGAACGGGGGGGAGCGGGGCGACGGCATCAACTGCTGGTCCCATCGGGCGGAGTTCCGCGCCTGTGGCCGGCACGGCGGCTTTACCAAGGGCGTCTGCTCGACGAAGCCGGGAGCCGTGATGCGGTTCGGCGGCTACATCTACTACTACGGCCAGGACGGGGGCACCGGCAGCGCCGCCCCGTGGGACTCGGACTACTGGGGCCAGTTCGACACGGGCGGAGGCACCTGCGAGAGGAATCCGCGGAACCTCTTCTGCAGCGCGCCGCGAGCCAGGCGCGGGGTGAACAGCAACGAGCGGACGGGCCTGGCGATGAACGCCGGGGTGTTCGTGCGGGAGGTCTGGTACGCCGTCGAGACCTTCGTGAAGATGAACACTCCGGGCGTCGCGGACGGGATCATCCGCGGGTGGGTGGATGGGCAGCTCGCCTACGAGAAGACCAACATGGTCTTCCGGATCCCCGGCCATCAGAACCTGCACGTCCGCACCGCCTGGCTGGACGTCTACAAGGGAGGCACCCAGGGCAATTGCCGCGACATGCACATCTGGCTGGATCAGATGGTGCTGGCCACGGACGGGCCCATCGGACCGATGCCCGGAGCCAGATGAAGATCCTCTTCGTCTGCCACCGGCTGCCATTCCCGCCGAGCCGCGGCGGCAAGATCCGGCCCTTCAACATCATCCGCCACCTGAGCCGCCGGCACGAGGTCACGGTCGCCTCGCTGGCCCGCTCGGCCGAGGAAGCCCGGGCCGGGCGTGGGCTCGAGCAGCACTGCGCGCGCCTCCTCGTGGAGACCGTGTCGGTCCCTGCCGCGCTGGCACGGATGCTGGCCCGCCTTCCGACGCCAGCCCCCTCGTCCATGGGCTACTTCCACTCACCCTCCCTGTCCCGCCGGATCCGCCAGGCCGTGCCGGACACCCGTTTCGACCTCGTCTTCGTGCATTGCGCCTTCGTGGCGCCCTACGTGGCCGATCTCCACGGCATGCCGAAGATCCTGGACTTCGGCGACATGGACTCCCAGAAGTGGCTGACCTACGCGCGGGTGCGCCGCTTCCCGCTGTCTCTGGGGTACCGGCTCGAGGGGCTCAAGCTCCAGGCCGCCGAGCGCCGGCTGGCGGCACAGTTCGACCTCTGCACGTGCACCACGCAGGCGGAGCTCGACACGCTCAAGGGCTACGGGATCGCCGCGGCGACGGGCTGGTTCCCCAACGGCGTGGACACCGAGTACTTCCAGCCGACCACCGCGCCCTATGACCCCGACCGCATCAGCTTCATCGGGCGCATGGACTACTATCCGAACCAGGAGTGCATGGTCGACTTCTGCCGGACGACGTGGCCGCTCATCCGCGCCCGGCGCCCGGCGACGACGCTCTGCATCGTGGGTGCTGCCCCGTCCCGCGAGATCCTCGGCCTGGGCCGCCTCCCCGGAGTCACGGTGACGGGCTCGGTGCCCGACGTACGCCCCTTCGCCCACGCCTCGGCGGCCACGGTGGCGCCGCTCAGGATCGCCCGGGGCACCCAGAACAAGATCCTCGAGGCCATGGCCATGGGGATTCCGACCGTCACCAGCCCGGTGGCCGCCCGCGGCGTCGATGCCGAGCCGGGCCGCCATCTCGTCACGGCCTCCACGCCCGAGGAGTACGCGGCGGCGTTGCTCCGCCTCATGGCGCAGCCAGCCGAGCGCCTGGCGCTCGGCGCCGCGGCGCGCGCCCGCGTCCTCTCGCATCACGGCTGGGCCCGTTCCATGGAGATGCTCGACGGGCTCCTGGCCGGGCTCCCGAGCGCGCCGGACCGCGTGGAGACGGCGCCCGCCAGCGCGCGTCTGAAGTCGCGACGGAGAGCGAGCACATGAACATCAGCATCTTCGGGCTCGGCTACGTCGGCGCCGTCTCGCTGGCCTGCCTCGCGCGGGACGGCCACAAGGTGATCGGCGTGGACATCGACGGCTCCAAGCTCGACCTGATCCGCCGGGGCCAGACGCCCATCGTGGAGGAGGGCATGCAGCGGCTCATGCGGGAGGTCGTGGCCAGCGGCCGGGTCCACGTCACCGACGATGCCGCCTTCGCCGTGCACAACTCCGATCTCTCCTTCGTCTGCGTGGGCACGCCCGCGCGCCGCAACGGCAGCCAGGATCTCAGGGCGCTCGAGCGGCTCGCGGCGCAGCTCGGCGCGGCCCTGCGCTCGAAGCCGGCATACCACGTGATCGTCATCCGGTCCACGGTCGTCCCCGGCACCGTGGAGGAGAAGATCGCGCCCTTGATCGAGCAGCACGCCGGCAAGCGGGCGGGCACGGGCTTCGGCCTCTGCTTCCAGCCCGAGTTCCTGCGCGAGGGCTCGTCGATCCGCGACTACGACGCGCCCCCCTTCACCGTGGTCGGCGCGGCCTCCGACCGCGACGTCGCGGCGGTGCGCGAGGTATTCGGACACCTGCCCTGCGAGTTCAAGACGTGCGGGATCCGCACCGCGGAGATGCTCAAGTACGCGTGCAACGCCTTCCACGCGCTGAAGATCACCTTCGCCAACGAGGTCGGCCGCGTCTGCCAGGCCCTCGGCGTCGACTCGCACGCGCTCATGGACCTGGTCTGCTCCGACACGCGGCTCAACATTTCCCGCGCCTATCTCCGCCCCGGCTTTGCCTATGGCGGCTCCTGCCTGCCGAAGGATCTCGCGGCGCTGCGCCATCTGGCCGGCCAGCACGACGTCACGATTCCCATGCTCTCTGCCGTGCCCCAGAGCAACGAGGCGCATCTCGACCACGCCATCGCCACGGTGCTCGCCACGGGCAAGAAGTCCATCGGCATGATCGGGCTCTCCTTCAAGAGCGGCACCGACGATCTTCGCGAGAGCCCGCTGGTGGTCATGGCCGAGCACTTCATCGGCAAGGGCCTGAAACTGCGGATCTACGACCCGGACGTCAACCTCTCGCGGCTCACCGGCGCCAACCAGCGCTACATCGAGGAGAGCATCCCGCACCTGGGCTCCCTCATGTCGGACGACCTCGCCGGCCTCGTGGATGAGGCCCAGGTGCTGGTCGTGGGGCTGTGCACGGACGCGGTGCTGGCCGCGCTGCGTGAGCGTCGTCGGCCCGATCACTTCCTCCTCGACCTCGTCGACCTGCCGGACCGCCACACGCTGCCCGGCGCGTACCGCGGCGTCTGCTGGTAGCCTCCGGACCGCGGATGGGCTTCTCGGACCTGCGCCTCGTGCTCGTCGGCCCGCTCCCTCCGCCGTCCGGGGGCATGGCCAACCAGACCGAGCAGCTCGCTCGCCTCCTCCAGGAGGAGGGGTCGCACGTGAGGCTGGTCGCGACCAATGCCCCGTACCGCCCGGCGTGGATCGGCCGGCTCCGCGGAGTCCGCGCGCTGTGGCGTCTCGGCGCCTATCGGCGGGCGCTCCGGCGGGCCCTCCCGGGAGCCGGGCTCGTCCACGTCATGGCGAACTCGGGCTGGGCGTGGCATCTCCGCGCCGCGCCGGCGATCCGGGCGGCCCGCCGCGCCGGCGTGCCGGTGGTCGTCAACTACCGCGGGGGGGAGGCCGAGGTCTTCTTCGCCCGATCCTTCCGGTGGGTCGAGCCGACGCTGCGCCAGGCTGACGCGGTGATCGTGCCCTCGGGCTTCCTCGAGGCCGTGTTCAGCAGGCGCGGCATCGCCGTGCACATCGTTCCCAATGTGATCGATCTCCACCGGTTCAGGCCCGCGTCGCCGCGCCCAGCCGGCCCTGCCCCGCACGTCGTCGTCGCCCGGAACCTCGAGGCCATCTACGACATCCCCACCGCCCTGCGCGCCTTCGCCACGCTCCGCACGGCCTTCCCCGGAGCCCGGCTCAGCGTGGCGGGCTCGGGCCCGCTCCGCAGCCAGCTCAGGGACCTGGCCCGTGACCTCGGCATCGCCGCCGCCGTGACCTTCACGGGCCGCCTCGACAACGCACGCATGGCGGGTCTCTACGCGGGCGCGGACCTCGTGCTCAACCCGAGCCGCGCGGACAACATGCCGATCTCGATCCTCGAGGCCCTGGCCTCGGGCGTTCCCGTGGTGAGCACGAATGTCGGCGGCGTGCCGTTCCTCGTGGAGGACGGCCGCACGGCCCTGCTCGTCCCCCCCGGCGACCCTCAGGCGATGGCCGCATCCACCATGCGGATCCTCGGGGAACCCGCCCTCGCCGCCTCCCTCCGCGGGGCCGGTCTCGAGGCCATCCAGCACTATGCGTGGCCCGCGGTGCGCGAGCGGCTGCTCGCCGTCTACGGGCTCGCCCGCTCAGAGCCGCCGCTGGACGCTGCGCGCCCCGCTCCCCGCTACACTGCGTTGAACAGCTGAGAACAGACCGGAGGCGATGGAGCGAGTGAGCACCGACACCCTGAGGGCCCGGGGTATTGCGTTCTACTACCTCGTGGCCCGGGCGGAGGCGACCTGGCCCGCGTCTCACCACGGCTTCGATCCCCTCGTCACGGCGGACCTACCGTCGCTCAGGCCGTGGGCTCCGTGGTGGCATCCGATCGGGAACATGCGATGGAGGTGGAGCCGGTGGCGCCGGCTCCCCACGGTCTATCGCTACGAGGACGTGGAAGCCGACCTGTTGCCGCCCCGGCGACCGGGGGTGCGCAGCCACCCCTGCCTGCTCCCGAACTGGGACAACACCCCCCGGAGCGCGGCCAATGGGCTCTAGAGTTTCGCTGGACACCTCACTGGGGGCATGATGGTCCTCCAGGGAGGTGGGCATGAGCAAGCGCAAGAGAGATAGGAAGGCCGGGGCGGGCGCGGCAGTGGCCACGCGCGGGGCCGGCGGCCGGGAGCCCGGGCGCTTCTCGGCGCGGCGGAAGGTCGAGACGCTCCTCCGGCTGCTCCCGGGCGAGGCGCTCGACAACGTGACGCGGGAGCTCGGGGTGACGGCAGCGACGCTGGCGCAGTGGCGGTTCCTGGCGGGTGGCCAGGCGGCGTTGAAGAGCCGGCCGGCCGACGAGCGGGACGAGGAGATCCAGCGGCTGCGGGCCAAGGTCGGGGAGATCACGATGAACAACGAGCTGCTCCTGGACCGGTGCCATCGGCTGGAGGGCGGCCTCCCTTTGGCGTCGCGGAGGCGGGGCGAACGAGCCAGGCCTGCCCCCCCCCACGCAGCAGGTCTACGGTCTGGCGCGGGTGTGCCGGGTGTGGGAGGTGGCGCGCTCGACGGTGTACGCCGCGAAGAGCCGGGCGGCGGAGCCGGCCCGGGCCCCGCAGCGGCGCGGGCCGAAGCCGCGCTGGAGCGGCGAGATCCTGCTGACCGAGATCCGGGCGGTACTGGCGGCAGCGGGGTTTCTGGGGGAGGGGCACCGTAAGGTCTGGGCGCGGCGGCGGTGGCACGGGGTGCGGACCTCGAAGGCCCGGGTGTTGCGCCTGATGCGCGAGGCGCACCTGCTGGCGCCTACGCGCGTGGGGCACACCCATGGGCCGAAGGCGCACGACGGCACGATCACCACGGAGCAGCCGGTCAGATGTGGGGGATGGATGCGACGAGCTGTCTGACGCGGGAGGGACGGCCACGGTCTTCGTGGTCGTGGATCACTGCGCGGCCGAGTGCATCGGGCTGCACGCGGCCAAGCCTGGGACGCGCTTCGAGGCGGTGGAGCCGCTGCGGCAAGGGGTCCACGCCCTCTTCGGGGGGCTACGAGACCGGGATCGCCCGCGGGGCTACTGGCCCGGCACGATCACGGCAGCCAGTATGTCAGTGACTACTTTCATCCGCACGCTCAAGGAGCAACTGCTCTGGGTGCGCACGTTCGACACCGTTGAGGAGTTGCGAGTGGCCCTGCTCGAGTTCAAGGACCGGTACAACCGCGAGTGGCTCTGCGAACGCCATGGGCATCAGACGCCGGCGCAGGTGCGCGCGGCTCTTGGAGCGGGCGGCGTGAGGGCGATCTGCCGGCCCGGCGGCCAAGGCGAGGGCCGTAGAGGCTCCGAGCGAGTGAGTTATCGGTGATCTCCGTCGTGTTCTCGACACGGAACGGCGTGCGGACGCTGGTGCGCACGTGCGACGCGCTCTGCAGGGTGGACGCACCAAGCGGAGGGTGGGAGCTCATAGCCGTCGACAACGCCAGCACCGACGACACGGCCGCGGTGCTGGCCCGATATCGGACCCGACTGCCACTCACCGTGCTGTCGTGCCCGACGCCAGGGAAGAACATTGCCCTGAATCTGGCGCTCGCACACGTCAAAGGCGACCTCGTCGTGTTCACGGACGACGATGTCCTGCCGGCGCGGGACTGGCTGATGGCCATGAAGGCCGTTGCCACGGAGCAGGCATCAGTGGCAGTGTTTGGGGGCCGGATCTTGCCCGAATGGCCGTTCCCGCCCCCAGAGTGGGTCCTCGGCCACGTGGATCTCGCCGTGGCATTTGGCCTTCACTCCGACGACATGCCGGAGGGCCTAGACGTGCCATGGGTGGTGTGGGGGGGGAACATGATGATCCGGGCAAGCGTCTTCCGTGGCGGCATCCGGTTCAACGAAGCCCTTGGCCCAGCTCCCGGTCAGTACGTCATGGGCGGCGAAACCGAACTGGTTCGCCGGCTGTCTGCTGCTGGACACCGCTGCTACTTCAGCAACCGCCCGGTCGTAAAGCACATCATCCGCCCGGACCAACTAACGCGCTGCTGGACGCTGCACCGGGCTCGTCGCCACGGCAAGTGGCTATGTGTCGAGGAGTCGATGGTCCGGCCGGAGCAGCAGCGTGTGGCGCTCGTGTTCGGTGTCCCGCGCTGGCGCGTGCGTCGCCTGCTGACCGAGTACCTCAGGGCTAGTGCGAAGGGCGGATGGTTCGCGACGCGCGCATCCTATCGTCACAGCTGGAACGTGCAGTTGGAGTTGGGGTTCTGTGCGCAGTCCCGCGCGATGAGCCGGGCGACACACCCCGCGACGACGCCGGGGCAGGCTGGCTCGTAGTCCCCGTGAGGCTTCTCTTTCTCACCGAGATGTGTTCGTGGCCACTCCATACCGGCGGCCGGCCTCCTGGCAGCGCATCGTCGAGTTGGTTCGGAAGGGGCGGACGCCCGAGGAGTTGGCCCGGCAGTTCGACGGGGTGATGCGAGAGCCCGCTTTCGTTGTCACGGCCGGTGGGGGAAAAGTAGATGTAGTCGGTAGGGGAAGTAGCGTCAGCGCTTCATCGCGCATCTTCTTCAAGGAGTGCCCTGGAGACGGGACGTGTCCTGCCGCTGGTGATCATCGAGCGGCGGTGTACGACGA